>WYBG01000076.1 GCA_011526015.1 Deltaproteobacteria bacterium
AAGATGCTGATACTGATTCACACTCTCCGGGTCGAAATTGCCTTCAAAAAATCAGTAGAAATATCATCGGGGAATGACTGCGGCATCTGCGCACCTGAAGGTTTTTCGAAAAAGATAAAAAAAACCCCAAATTCAACAAGGCGAAAATTGAAGTGAATAAAAAATTGATCAACCCCTGCAAACCCTTTCCACTATGCAAATTTTTGCGCGAAAAAAATCTATTCGTCAGGGCTGTTTCGGGGGGGGTAGAGACGTTGCATGCAACGTCTCTACGGTCGGTGGATTTTCAATTTTTTCATCCGTGATTCCAGGGTCTTGGGATTGATGCCTAATATCTTCGCCGCGCCTCTCTCCCCGCTCACCCGCCAGCCGCTCGCCAGCAGCGCCTCGAGGATATGCCGGCGCTCGCTTTCTTCCAGGGTGGAAAAATGGTTCCCCCCGTTTCGCGCTTCGCCGTTGTGGGAAACGCCGTTGCCGGGCAGCCAGTCGCCGAGCCGCAACTGCTTTCCCCGGCTGACGATCACCGCCCGCTCCACGATATTTTCCAACTCCCGCACGTTCCCCGGCCAGTGGTATTGCTGCAGAGAATCCAACACCGGTTGGGGAATGGCTTCGATCTCCCGCCCGATCTTGCGGCCGTAGATTTTGGCAAAGTGCTTTATCAGCAGGGGAATATCCTCTTTGCGCTCCCGCAGCGGCGGGATGGTGATCGGGAAAACGTTCAAACGGTAGTATAAGTCCTCCCGGAAGCCGCCCGTCGCCAGAGCTTTCTCCAGGTCGCGGTTGGTGGCGGCAATGACCCGCACGTTCACCTTGAGGGTTTGGGAACTGCCCAACCGCTCGAATTCCCCCTCCTGCAGCACCCGCAGCAATTTGGATTGCAGCTCTGGGGGCAGGTCGCCGATCTCGTCCAAAAAGATCGTTCCCCCGTCGGCCAGCTCAAACCGCCCGATTTTGCGGCAAATCGCCCCGGTAAAGGCGCCTTTTTCGTGCCCGAACAGCTCGCTTTCGATGAGGTTGGCCGGCAGCGCGGCGCAATTGACCTTCACCAGCGGCCGCCCTCCCCGCGGGCTGATGTTGTGGATGGCGCGCGCCAGCAGCTCCTTGCCGGTGCCGGATTCGCCTAAGATCAACACCGTGGCGTCCGTGGAGGACACCTGCTCCACGCTGCGCAGGATTTTTTTGAACCCTTCGCTGCGGGTGATGATATTCTCGAAGTTGTGAACGAATTTGATCTCGTCCTGCAAATAGACGTTCTCCGCTTGCAGGCGGTTTTTCAGGCGCTCTACTTCCGCCAGCGCGCCCGAGAGCGCTTCCGCCGCCGCGGTTTTTTCTTGCACCCGGCTTTCCAGCTCTCTTTTCTTCGCTTTAATGGTTCGCAATCGCCACTCGTACCCGGCAAACAGCGTCCCCAGCAGCAGCGCGGCCATGATCGCCCGGAACCAGGCGGTTGACCAGAACGGCGGGGTGATGATGATCCGAACCGAAGCCCCCTCATCATTCCAGATTCCGTCGCGGTTGGCCGCCTTCACCCGGAAGCGGTACTCGCCCGGTTGCAGGTTGGTGTAAGTGGCGATGCGCTGCGCGCCCACCTGCCGCCATTCATCCTCATAATTTTCCAGCTTGAAGGCGTAGAGGTTCTTTTCCGGGCGGCTGAAATGCAGGGCGGCGTATTCCAGGGAGACGTCGTTTTGCCAATAAGCGAGGCGAATCTCCCCGGCCACGTTGATGTGCGCCGGCAAAACCGACCGCTCCCCCGCCGCGACGGGCCGGTTAAAAATTTTGAAATTGGTCAGGGCTACCGGCGGGGGAACCCGGTTGTCTTCCAACCGCGCGGGATGGAAGCAATTGAACCCGTTGATCCCCCCGAAATAGAGCGATCCATCCGCTCCTTTGCAGGCGGCGTTGAAATTGAAATGGCTGCCCTGCAAGCCGTCCGCGGCGTCGTAGCTGCGGAAAGTTCTGTTTCCGTAATCGAATTTCACCAATCCTCGCTCCCCGCCTAACCACAGGTTGCCGGCCTCGTCTTCCAGAATGCCCTTGACCGCGGCGTGGGGCAGGCCGTCTTTTTCCGTGAAAGCGGTGCTGGTTCCGCTAATCCGGTCGAATAAATGCAGCCCCCCGCGGTAAGTGCCGATCCACAAGCGCCCGGCGTGGTCTTCGTATATGTTCAGGATGATATCCAGCCCTTTTTCGGGATCGTAAAAACGGGTAAAGCTATCGGCAGCCCGCTCGTAACGGTTCAGCCCCATCCCGTCGGTGCCAATCCACAGGGTTCCCGCGGCGTCTTCCCGGATGGCGTTGATCCGCGGGCTGCCCAGGCACTGCGAATTTTTCGGGTCGTGCAGGTAATGGGTAAAAATCTTTTTTTCGCAATCAAATTTATTCAGCCCCCCGCCGATGGTGCCGATCCAGAGATCCCCGAAGGAGTCCTCAAAAATCGCATGGATGAGGCCGTTGTTTAAGCTGTCCGGCTTCCCGGGATGGGGAGCGTGGCGGGTAAAAATTTCTTTCCTGCGGTCGAAGCGGCTCAATCCGCCGCCGTAAGTGCCGATCCACAAGGCCCCGGATCTGTCTTCATAGATGATTCCCACGTAATTGCTGCTCACGCTGCGCGGATCGGCGGGATCGTGAGTATATGCCGTGAATTCCCCGGTGCGGCGGTCGAATTTGCTCAAACCGCCCCCGTCGGTGCCGATCCACAGAATTCCCTCCCGGTCCTGGTGCAGCGCCCACACCCGGTTGTTGTTCAGGCTGGCGGGATCGCCCGGCACGTTACGGTAGTGCGCAAACTTGCCGCCGGATTGATCCAGCTTATTCAACCCGTTCAGGAAAGTGCCGATCCACAGCACCCCGGAGCGATCCTGGAACACGAAGCGGATGGCGTCGCCGCTGATGCTGGCGGGATCGTTGGGAGAATTCCGGAAGCGGGTAAAAGCCTCCGTTTCCCGGTCGAAGCGGTTCAGCCCCCCGCCGAAGGTGCCCACCCAAAAGTTGCCGTTGCAATCTTCTAAAATGGAGTAAACCCGGTCGCTACCGATGCTGGCGGGATCCTGCGCCCGGTAGCGGTAATGTTTGAAGGCACTTTTCTCCCGCTCAAAGCGGCTCAGCCCGCCCCCGTCGCTGCCAATCCACAAAATACCTGAACTATCCTCGTACAGAAATGCGACGGTGTTGTGGCTCAGGCTGGCGGGATCGGCGGGGTTGTGCAGGTAGCGCCGGCACGCGCCGCTGCGGCGCTCGAATTGATTCAATCCCTTGTGAGTGCCGATCCAAAAGTTGCCCAGGCGATCTTCCCGGATGGCGTAAATCCGGTCGTTGCTGAGGCTGCGGGGATTGCCGGGATCGTGGCGGTAACGGGTAAAAGTGCCGCTCTGGCGGTCGAAGCGGTTCAATCCCCCGGTGGTGCCGACCCACAGCGTGCCGGCCTTATCCTCGTACAGGGTCAAAGCGCCGTCGTCGCTCAGGCTGGCCGGGTCGTTTTCATCATGCCGGTAATGGGTAAAGGTTTCGCTGGCGCGGTTGAACATGTTCAGACCGCCCCGCAGGGTTCCCACCCAGATATTCCCGAGGTGGTCCTCCAGGATTTCCATCAGGTTGCGGTCGCTGAGGCTTTGGGGATTATTGGGTTCAAACATATAGGTGGTGAAGGTGTAACCGTCATATTTGACCAGCCCGTTCTGGGTGCTCATCCACAAAAACCCCAGACGATCCTGGATGATCCAATTGACGGTATTTTCCGGCAGCCCCTCGGCCACGGTGATGTGCTCGAACCGCGGGCGCGCCTCCTGCGCCGGGGCGGCGAGGGGCTGCCCGTGCAGCGAACCGGAAACCGTTGCGTTGAGCAGCAGGGCCATGCCGAGGATGAGGTTGCGGAAAGGCAGGCGGGTGGAAAATGCCCGGGGAGTCGCGGAGATAGCTGGTAAATTCATCCGGTTCTCCTTTCTCAGAAGAATGAATGAGATTTTCTAAATTGCCATCTCCTTAATACGAGGCGGGGCGGATTTCGTTTACGGGTTTGTTAATTTGGAGGGAGATTCGCGCCGTGCGGGCCCCTTGCCGCGGGTTCAATCCTTCCAGGCCTTCCCGCCGAACCAGCGTACCGCCAGGTAGGCGCTGTTCATGCGCCAGGGCTTAACCCGCTCGCGTTTCATCAAGTGCTTGAAAATCTGGTCGGTTTCTTTGCGGGTATAGGAGCGCGGCGGGGTTACCGAATCCTGCGGGGGGTTGCCGCCGGAGCGATAGAGAAAATCGTGCACCAGCGGGGCGGCAATAGAGAGTTCGAAGGGCGCGATCAGCCACCACAGCGGCCGGGGAATGGAGGCCAGGTCGAATTTGAATCCCGCGGGGATATTCAGCGCGGTTTGAGGATCCTGCGGCAGGGTCGTTCCGGCGGCCAGCTCGTAGGGATCTTCCAGCCGCCAGCATTTCTCGCTCACCAGGTAGGTGATCACCGGGGAGGGCAGATCCGAGGCGGGAATTTTGACCAGGGTTCTTTTCAGCGTCTCGATAAAGGATTTCATGGGCGTTCCGGGTTTAGAGGGGGATGGTTGAATGGTTGGATGGTTAAATGGTTAAGGGCTGGTGCTTTAGCCATTCGATCACACCAGCGCCAGGGTTTATGGTTGCAGCGCGGCCCGGGATGCCCTGAATTCCAGCATCCCCTGCTGGTAAAAAGCGGATTGCGCGACCCGGCGGGCCAGGACCGGATCGGAAATGAATTGGAGCTGGCGGCGAATTACCCCGGGGTCCTCGGCGGAAGGGAAGGTCTCGAAAAGCCCTTCCAGGTAGGCCCGGAACCCCTGGTTGCCGCTAAGCTCCGCCCAGCTGATCAGCAGGGGCAGCAAGCCGTTCACAAAGAACTGTTTCAGCCGGGTTGCCCCGATCATCCGCCCGGGCAGCCGCCGGAAATGTGGGGATCCATGGCTTCGCCACAAAAAGTAGCCTAATACCGCCCCCAGGGGCTCGCCCGGCCTGCACCGGAAACAATCCTCCCAGCCCGGCAGGGTGGCATTGAGAGGCAGCCGCTGCATGGCCGCGGCTAACAGTTTTTCCCACAAACCGGGCGACTGGTGGCGGTAGAGCAATTGCGCCAGGGCGGCCAGGCGCAGGGCGGGATGGTTGGAGGGGCGCAGGCGGGAGAAATTCCAGTCCCGCAGCGCTAACAGGGGGTAAAACCCCTGCCGGGCAAAACCTTCATAGATTTCCCGCACCGTTGCAGCCAGGGATGGCGGCAGGGGAGTTTTACGGGCAACCGCCGCGGGGGGGAGCAACCCGCCCCGCAGGGCTAAATAAATCCAGATGGAGAGGGGCGAGCGTTGCAGGGGCGGAATGGCCGCGTACACCCGGGAAGGGGGGCATTCCCACATCAACTGGCGAAAGGGGAATTTGTTTTTGGAATATCCCAGCGCTTCGGCCAGGGCGATGTAGAGCAGGTCTTCCGGGGAGAACTGCCGCTGCCAGCTTCGCAATCGCTCGATCTTGCGCCGGAAACGCTGCTCGGCCAGGTCGGCAATTCGAGCCGGGGAGAGGGAGGCGGGGGCCTCGAAACGGGGATTCCCGGAATCGGAAGCTCCTTCCAGCCCGGCCATATACGCCCGCCAGGCCTCTTCCGGAATATTCAAGTGGGAGCGCAGCAGCAGGTGCGGGAAACGCCCCTGCAAGCCGGCCGGGATGCCCCCGGGAGCGTCCCAGAGGACATGGAGCGCCACGTTGCGGTAGCGTTCATCCTGGGAGTGGCCGTGCCGGAACCAATCCTGCGGGGTGAGATGGAATTCCACGTCGCCGCGGCAGCGCAGGCCGTTGATCTCCAGGATCGCGTTGATAAAGTCCGGGCCGTTATCCTCGTTCCGGCGTCCCGGCTCGATGATGGCCAGGCTCTGCCCTTCGCTGCTGCGCAGGGGCAGGCGGAGCAATTCCGGGCGGAGATAGGTCCAGTAAAGCCAATATTCCGGGATCAGCGGGCGATGTTTACGGCATTTTTTCATGAACCGGCCTCATTGACTGAATTTGCCCCTAATATAGCCACCCGGGAGGAACGGGAAAAGGATAAACAATTTTTCCCCGCCCTGCCCCTATAATTGCCAATTAGCAATTGCCAATTGCCAATTGTATCCTCCCCCTACTCTCCCTCCCGCTCCGCGTGGAGCAGCACGTTTCGGGGAGTCAACGATTTCTCGCAAAACTCTCCCACCTGCACCCGGTAGCCCCGCTCGCCTAAGAACATGGCGTAATCTAACAGCAGCCAGATTTCCAGGGGGCGGCGGAAGAGATGGCGCAGCAGCTCCATACGGGAAATGGCGATCCGGCGTTCCTCCCCGCGGCCTTCGTAGAATTCAAAATCGACCCGGTGCGGCAGGGAAACGTTGCGTTTGGCCGCGGCCCAGCGGCAGAAGCCGGGAAAATCCCCGCCCAGGAGGCTTTCCCGGGCCGAGGGAACGTTCAAATAGCGGTTCACCCCGCGAACGTCCCGTTGCAGCAGGTCAAACCCTAACCGCCAGCCGATTTCCCGCCGCCGCAGGCGGATGGCGCGCCGGTTGGCCACCACGGTCTCCTGGAGGGGCAGTTGCAAATCGAAGCGGGTCAGTTGGAGCGGGCTGCGCTGCCCCGGCGACGAGAGCGGCCGGTAAAATTCGGCGCTGGTGGCGTGGTAGCAGCAGGGCGCCAGGCTGAGCGCTGCCAGGGGGATGCGCGCCGCTTCCTGAAGCAATTTGCGGTGCAGATCCCCGCAGGCGTGCAGCGCCAGCACGTGCTGGCCGGGCTTCAAATATCGAGAAACTTCCGGCGAAAGCACATCAAACGGGTGAAAGACCAGCCGCACCCCGTTCCGGCGGGCCAGCGCGCTCCCTTTTTCGCACAATTCGGCGCTTTTCTCGAGGCACTCCAGCGGGGCTTCCTGTATGCGCGCCAGCAGGCGGCCCAGGTGACCCATGCCGGAACACCACTCCAGCAGCGGTTGCCCGTTCAAGGGGACGCTGGCGGCGAAAGCGCGAATCTGCCGCCACTTTCGCTCCGGCATCCGGTAATTGATCCGTTCGTCAATGATCCGCGCGTTTTTCGGGAATTGTGGAAGGGGGGTAAGCGCTTCCAGCGCCGGGGCCTCGGGAAGGCAGGGAGCAAGCGCCTCACTTAGCCGCGCCGGCTGGGGGTCCAGTAAATCGATCTCCTCCTGCGACAACGACTCCAGCCAGGCGCACAGCTCCGGAAAGCGCGATTTCCAGGGCAGTTCCAGGTGCTCGAAAGGGCGAAACTGCCAGAATTCCCGGTGCTGCCAGAGCAGCGCGTCCAACCGCTCCCAGGTTTCGATGAATGTGCCCTGAGCGCTTTGCATGAGAGGGAATGAGGATATTTTAGTGTTACGGCGTTTTAATGCGAAAACACGCCATACTAAAACACCAGAACACGATAACACTTGAACACCTTACTTTTTACTCTTACTCCTTCACCACTTCCGCGTTCTCGATGCGGCCCTGAACCTTGCTGTCCCCGGATAAATACACCACCGCTTCTACGTTATCATCTTTCACCAGGATATCGCCTTCCACCACCGATCCCTCTTCTAAACGGATGGTCAGTTGGCGTTTAGGCTTTGAGGCACCGTGGGTGTCATGAATGACGATATCGCCCTCCACCACGGACTGCTGGCGGAGGGTGACGTTGCCGTTGACGGTTTCGATATTGCGCTTCACCCGGCTATCGCTCAGGCGAATATCCCCGTTGACCGTGCTAACTTCTCCTCCCACTTCCGACCCGGCCAGGGAAATTCTGCCGTTCACGGTGCTGGCGTCCCCCCGCAGCGCGGAGCCTTCGCCGACCGTAATTCTGCCGTTCACGCAGCTTACATCATCGACCGTGGAGCGTTCGCCGATCTCGATCTCCCCGTTCACCGACTGGCAATCGCCCTGGATGGTGCAGTCGTTGCCGACAATGACGTCCCCGTTGACGGTAGAAACGTCCCCCCGGCGGGTTTCCCCGTCTTCCACCCGGATGGTTTTATTTACCGCCATGTCGCCGCCGCAGGCGCTCAGGCTTCCCGCCAGGATAATCATCCACAAATAAGCCGTTTTACGAAGGGTCATTTTGATTCTCCTTCAGTCATGAGTTAGTCGTTTATCCGAAACTATTTTTACCAGGCAGGAAAGGTAACGAAATTGGGAAAGTTCAGTTGCGGTTTTATTTTTTGAGCCGGCTAATACCCCGCAGGGTGTGGGTAAAGGTATGAGGGGATTATTTTCCTTTTACCCCATACCCATAGCCTCACGCCCTTATTTTTCCCGGGCCTCTTGCGAAAATAGCCCGCCGGAGGCTCACAGGGCTTTGATCTCGCCGGTCTCCACCACTTCCACCGGAACGCCCTCGACGGTGCGGGGGATTTGGTCCCGCAGGGTCTGAAGATTGCGGCTCACCGACACAATAATGGCGGCGCTTCCGCTGGAAGCCAGCCCGATTCCCACCGCCACCACGCCATCCATGGCCATCCACGCGTGCTCGTAGGCGCGCTTCAACTGGCGGATTTTTTCCATATCGTTCGCCATAGGGGCACTCCGAGGGAGTACAACATAGTTGCGAATTGCGCATTTCGTAACGCGTAAAACGTAATGCGTAACCAAACGGAATACGCATTACGCAATACGAGTTACGCATTACGTATTCACAGCGTAATATTCAGGGCCGAGAACACGTTCTGGATGCGGTTGATGATGGTCGAAGTATTACTGCCCGCGAAAAGCAAGCCCACTAATTTGTTGTCGCTGCTGAGCACCGCGGAGCCGCTGTCCCCCCCCGCGCTCATGTTGCCGGCCATCAGTTGATCCACGAACACCCCGATCTTGCCGGCTCCATAGCTCACCTGGGAGGTTACGTCGATCTGGATGATGCTGCCGGTGGTGAACCCGGTGGTGCGGCCCATCTTTTTGACCGCCATGCCCAGGGAGCCTTCCGCGGTCTGGGTAACCGCGCCGATGTTCAAAATTTCGTTGCGCACGTCGCCCTGGCTCAACGGCTCGGCGATGGCGGCATCGACCAGGTTCTGGGCGGCTTTCGGCGCGGCGGCGTACACCGCTTTCAAGCGGGTGCTGCTGCCGAACGCCGATGCGAGCCCGTTCAATACCGAGGCAATCCCGTTGGCGAACGGGCAGGGGCTTCCGCCACTGCCGCCTTCAAACTGGATGGGCACGAATTCGCTTAAGGTCGCAATCTGGTCCGCCGGGTTGGAACCGCCGTCGTACGGCCCCGGCTGCAAAATCGCATCCCCGATAGAGGCGTCATTGCTGTTGGCCAGCACGTGATTGTTGGAAAGCATATAAAACTTGTTATTTTTCCGCACCCAGATTCCCAGGGTGCCGGCGGTAATACGGAAATGCCCCACGCTGACGCCCCCGGGCGCCGGCCGGAACCTTCCGGTAGGATCCTGCTGGGCGTAAATGATCCCGGTCGGTTCCACGTCCACCGGTACTCCCTGAATGGTGGAGGGGATCAAATCCTGCGCCGAGAGCGATTGTTTGGATTGTTTGGTAGCGACGGAACAGATGATGCCGAGTTCCTTGGTGGCCTTGCCTTCCACTTTTTTATATCCCACACCCGTGGCGACCACGTTTGCTTTGCGGAACAATTCCGGGTGCGTTTCCCGGAGCAGCTTACGTACATCTTGCAGATTGGCCATTCGAATACGCCTCCTGATTTGGGTGAATGATAGCAAATCAAACACTGGGACTTTTCAAAAATGGGGAATTTACTTACATCTCCATTTGTCTGGTTTGACGCCGCCAAATTAACCAATACCCGGTCGGAAATCAATAAATGAAAATAGGTGCATTAGATTTTCTCTAAAACGCAGCAGCGGCGTTGGAATTCCCGGGAACAGAATCGCTCGCGGCATAAGCCGGGAAGCTGTTGTATTCTGGTAATGGGTGAGTGGTGGCGTGGTGAGCGGTAACGGCGGGACAGCGCGCGTATGTCACGCGCTGATTACTGTCAGCGTTCTGAGGATTCCTGTTTTTCTATGAACTGGCCGGCAAAGTTGATGACGCACATGGTGCGATAAATAGGATGAAAGCCTACTGCCACCCCGGCAAAACGGAATTCCGGGTTGAAGATGTTCTCCCGGTGCCCGCGGTTGGGCACGCCATCGTCAATGATGAGCTGCATGACGATCATGCGGGCGGTTTCATCCCCGTAGGCGATGTTTTCCCCGGAGAGGCCTTCCCAGGAGCCGTATCGCTCCATTCGCTCGTAGGGCTTGCTGCCGTCCTGCCCGGTGTGCCCGGTTTTGCCGCTGCGTCCCTGGTCCAGCACGTGGTCTTTGGCGGCGCGCGACATCCCTTCCGAGGCTTTCAGCTTGCCGAGCGGCCGGGCGCGCTTCAGGAAAGCGATGGCCTCTTCTACCGCTTTGGCGCCCTCCCGGGTTCTCACCGGGATCTTGCCGGGAAGCTTCAGGAGATCTTTATCGAAATATGATTTCAGCTCCTCCAGGTGCCGGGCGTAGGCGGAAGGGTTTTGCCGGGCGCGATTCATCTCCTCCACAATCTCCTGCTCCAGCGAAGAAAGGGAGCTTTGCCGCGCCTCCTGCAATCCGGTTCGTTGACCCGCCGGAAGATTCGGAAACAGCTCCGCGTCTCCCCGCTGGTTCAACAATCCTTGAAAACGCGCCAGGTGGCTGTTGCCGGGAAATTTTAGCAGACCCTCGGAACAAAATTTTGGGGCTTCCGGGGAATTGCGGTTCTCTTCGTAAGCAATTTGCGCCAGGAGGTAATAGGCGCGAAAAGTAGCTGCGCCGGTGCGGAGGGCTTTACGGCAGTAGTAGCGGGCCAGGGAATAGGATTTTTGCTTTGTGTAGATGAGCGCAATGGTCTCCAGGGCATTTGCTTCCCCGGCCAGGTTGCCGGATAGCTGGTGTTCCTGCAGCGTTTTTTTGTAATGATAGAGCGCCTCCTCCGGATTGTCGATTTCCAGGGTTTCAACGGCCGCTTCCCCGGTTTCCCTGGCGCTGTTATGGCTCCATGCCTGGCCGTAACCGCTGATAAACAAACCTGTAAAGAGCACTAAAAATAACGAAAAGTTCTTCATCCGCCTTCCTGAGATGTTTTGCGATGCCGGGCATCCGTTCCCGGTGGTCCCGGTTATTTTCCTCTCGGAGCGCCGCCCCTTTTCAATTAGCCGCTGTGCGACACCGCTTGCAACAGGCGGAAAATAATGCTCCGAAAGAAAAGAGCGTTGATAGATTTCTCATGCTCCGGGGTAAAAGATTTTATAAGCGCGCGTGAGGCGGCAGGAGCAGGAGCAGAGGCAGGGCGCAGGTGGCAGGGGCAGGAGCAGGGCGCAGTAAAAACATGGTTGCTACTGCTGCCGCATACTGCCCGCTGCCTCTGCCACCTGTCCCTCCTCCTGTCCCTGCCCCTGCGCCCTGCCTCTGCTCCTGCCTACCGGCCGTTGAACCGCTTTGCCAATACCGCAAAAGTGCGCGGCGCCAGGGCCTCCTGGCCGGGTCCCTGTTCGTCGCCGCGGAAGGTTTCCCAAAGCTGCCGTATATCAGCGGGAGTGTCCAGGTCGCTTTCCCGGGGCAATTGAATCAGATCCAGGCCCCGCCGGGAGGCATTTTCCAGGGTGCGGGAGAGAACCGCCGGGCTGCTCCATTCGACGTCCTCGAACAATTCCGGGCACTGGGATTTGAGGGCGATCAGGTAATACCCCCCGTCTTCGCTCGGCCCCAACACCACCTCGCGCCGATCCAATTGCCGGAACGCTTCCGTAACCCGGGAATGCGCCAGGGTGGGCAGGTCGCTCCCGATGATCGCCGCTTTTTGAAACCCTTCCCGGAACGCCCCCGCGAAAGAACCGCGCATCCGCTCTCCCAGGTCCCTTCCTTGTTGCGGGCGGAGGATAAGACCATCGCCCAGCCAGCTTTTTATCTCTTCCCCGGCATCTTCCGGGGTAAAGTGAACTTGCAGGGCGAAAGCGCCGGAGTCAATGAACCGCTCAATCAGATCCTCCGCCATGGCCCGGTAGAGCGCCAGCGCCTCTTCCGCGGTGAATTCCCCGAACAGGCGGGTTTTTACCGTCCCCGCTTGCGGCGCTTTCACAAAAATGATCAACACGTTTCTTGCACTGCTGATCCCTTCCATCGCACAGTCTCCTGTTTCCCCCAATTTTCAATCTTCAATTTTCAATCTTCAATTCCTAAAACGGGGTTCCGGTTGCCGTCTTAGTCACCTTCAAATCTTTCAGGATCGGTTCCTTGATGCGGATTTCCAGGCGGTAAAACCCGAAATTGGGATTGGGCGACCACTCGAAATTGAGCACCCAGCAGTGCAGATCGCGCTCGATGCGGAAGCGCTGGTCCACTAACTCCCGTTCTTCCAGGTTCATCCGGTTGCTGTAGGATATATTCCAGTTTTGGGTCAGGCGCAGCCGGGCGCTGGTGCTGGCGTCGAACCGCCGCGCGATGGTCTGGCCGTTATCGCTGTAACTATAGGTAAAGTTCAAATCGACGCTCCAGGGGATATCCAATCCCTTGAACTCCTCAAAATCGCGGCTGGCCAGAATATCGGTGTCTTCCCCGAGAAGGCTGTACTCCTCGCCGGCGTCTGCCAGGGTGTCCTGCGGGGTCTGGGCGGCGGTTTTGGGAGAGGGGGGGCGCAGGCTCAGCCCGTAGTTCACATTTACGCTCCAATCCTGCAGATCCGGGAAGGCGAACCCCTCCGACCAGACGAACTCGTTGACCCGCCCGCGCCCGTCCGGCGACTTTTTATAAAAACTGTGCCGGGCGTTGGCGCTAATGTTGAGACGGTTGAGAGGCTTGGCCTGGAAAGTAGTGCTCAGGTCGCTCCATTGCAGGCTGTCTCGCGCAAAATTGCAGGCGGTGCTGAAATCCACCCGAAACAGGTCGATTTTTTTTTCTTCTTCTTTGCGCAGCAGCTTCCCTTGAAAAAGGTTGTTCACCCCGATGGTAACGGCGCTGACCTTCCCCTGGGGAGTGCGGCTGCCAAAGGCGTTTTTCTCGAAGCGGTCTCGCTTGATTGTTTGCCCGGACGCATCCGTGAAGGTTTGATAGTATCCGAAGCTCTCGGCAGAGTAATCCGGTTGATAACGGAAGCCGATTGTCGGGTCGATTTTATGGCGAATCACTCTCAAGGAAGTGAAGGGCATTTCCCACAGGCCGTAAAAAGTAGTGCGAGCGCCCAGTCCGATGCCGGTCACCAGGTGGCGGGCGCGGAAGCCCTGCACCGTGTCCGCCACCACCGCGTTCAGGGAATCCACAAAGCGGTATTCCAGGTACTCCTTCACCCACAGCTCCTGGAATTGCAGGGAAGGGGTCAGGTTGAAATACGTCAAGAATTTGGTCGAAAAAGAGGGAACCACGTCGTGCACCCACCCGCTGGCGGAGGAACGCTCGAAGCGCAGGGTTTGGCCGG
Source organism: Deltaproteobacteria bacterium (assembly GCA_011526015.1). Lineage (GTDB taxonomy): Bacteria > Calditrichota > Calditrichia > RBG-13-44-9 > J075 > JABWBP01. The sequence continues at coordinate 13,410 of WYBG01000076.1, forward strand.
TGCTGTCGTCAATGACCGGGATTTTAGAGCCGCTGGATTTCAGGCTGGAGTTGTAGCTGTAGCGGATATTGTTGTACCAGGCCGGGCGGCTGGATTTAGCCGGAAACAGGCTGAGCGAGGGCTGCCGGAACTGCAAATCCGGAAAATCATAATCCAGCCGCCCGGTTTGCAGATTCTCGGTGCGGCGGGCATTTAACGACATGGTGCGGGAGCCCGGGAGAGTTTTTTTAGCCGAGATGTTGGTCGTCAAGGTCTGGTTGGTGCGCTGGTCAAAATCCGAATAATAATCTTTTAAAAAGTCCTGGTCGCTGACGAACCGCCCATTCCCGGAAATGGTGAAGGTGGGGCTGACCTGGTGGAAGTGGTCGAAACCGATTTGCCAGCGCTGCACCGGCTGGCCGGTGCGCACGTCTTTGGGAGAGTAACTGCCGTTCAACCGCCCGTTGTAAACATATCTTTTGTTGTATTGAAATTGGCCGTTATAGACCATCCCGGTTTTCTCATAGAAAGTGGCCAGGGCAGTAAAATCCCAGTATTGGCTGGGCGCCCAGTAGTATCCGAAATCTTGCAAATAACGCCCCCCGAAATTGGTCTGCCCGAACTTGGGAATGATGATCCCGGAGCGCCGCCCCCGTTGCAGGGAAAACACCGCAAAGGGCGCCGCCAGCACCGGCACGTCGGCGATATACAAAATGACCGGCTGTACCACCGCCTGCTTCTTCACCCGCACCCGCATTTTGGAGCTGCGGAAATAATAGTGCGGATGCTCTTCATTGTCGCAAGTGGTGAAATAGCCGTCCTTGATCAGCAGGGTTTCCTGCCCCACTTTGCGGATATCCTTCCCGTGATAGTGCCCCGGGTCCATATTGGTGCGGCCCTCCAGTACCTTTCCCCGGTTATTGGCGAAATCGTACTCCAGCCGGAAACCGCGGATCGGCTCCTCGCCCTGTTCCGTGAGCACCGGCAGGCCGCGGTAAACCGGGTTTCCCAGGGAATCCGTGGAATCGGCCAACCCTTCCGCGGCCAGGCGATTGCGCTCCCAGAAAATTTCGATTTTCCCGGCTGTGAGGGTGACATCCTGGTAAACGATTTTCGCGTTACCCTCCAGCAGGGTCAATTGCTCCGGCAGTGAAAAAAAGATATTCTCCGCCCAATATTTTACCGGGCCTTCTACCTGGCTGCGCGGGGGAGGGGTGAGGGTAAGGAGGGTATCGGGAGCGGTGTCGGCGCTCAGGGTATCGGGAACGCCGGCCTGGAGGGTGTCGAGCGGCTGGGAGAGCGCCAGCGCCGGGCCCAGCAGCAATATCGCCAGCGCCCCTCGCATCCAGGCGGATTTTTTCGGTCCCGTTTCCCAACTGGTGCGGGGCCGGTTTTGTTTATAATGCAAGCGCTTCAAGCGTGGTCCTGGTAGAAATGCCGGTTGAACGCCCCGGCTGAATGATCCCTTCCGGCTTTTTTATGCTGAACCTTGTTAGCAGTTTCCACACCTCCAAAAATAACGCCTGTCTCAAGGAAATTACAACCCCTGATTTTCTGCGTCGCAGGACGTTTTCAAGCAAAAAAGGCGATTTGAGCGATTTTTTTAAATTTTCTCTTGACAAATAAATTTCAGAAGTGTATTATTGAATCGCTCAAAACGCTTATTTTTTATTTCGAGCGTTTTGATGAATCTCATGGAACGAGAAAAGCAAAGCCGGTCTTTGTGAAACGTAGCAGAGAATTCTGCAAGTGGTTTCTTTTGGGATGAGGAATAGAACAACGAGGCAGAGGAACAAACAATTTTAACCAATTCAAACGATTGGAGGTAATTATGGCAAAGATTCATAAATTAATTTCCCGGGCGTTAGTGGCGCTGATTGCCCTTGTCGCTTTCGGTTTTGCCCAAGAAGGCCTTCGCCCCATCAAATCGCCGGTGTATAACAGTATAGATGGCAATAGCGTTTCCCAATTTACTCCTGCCGGCGTTATCAAGTGGGAGGAGACTTTCAACACCACGACTGTGCCCTCCGATTGGCAGGTGATCGATAACGACGGCAGCGGCGGCGCCTGGGCGTTCGTGCAGCAACTCAATTATACCGGCGGCACCGTGGTTCCCCACGCCGGGCAGAGCTTCTGGTTCAGCAGCTTTCAGAATGCCAACCCCGGCGGCCTGATCGATGAATGGCTGATTTCGCCGCAGTTACCGATGATCGAAGCCGGCGACAGCCTCCATTTCTTCGCCGGGGCGATCGGGGGATTATATCCCGATTCGCTGAAGGTCTTGATTTCCACGACTACTCCTGCTCCGGCCAATTTTACCGAGATCGCCTACTTCTACGTGCCCGGCCCCATCGGCAACTGGACGAAGTTCAGCTTCGACATGACCCCTTTTGCCGGCAGCCAGATTTACGTGGCGGTCAACTACTATATTGTTGACGGCGGGCCGGCCGGCACCAACTCCGACAACGTCTGGGTAGATCACTTCATCTTAGAAGGCCAGGGCGCTTCCACCGCGCGCTTGCAGGTGATCCACAACGCCGCCGACCCGGCCGCCGCGCTGGTTGACATCTATGTGAATGACGCCTTACTATTAGATGATTTCGCTTTCCGCGCCGCAACTCCCTTTATCGACGTGCCTGCCGGGGTAACCCTGAATATCGGGGTAGCGCCGGGCAACAGCACTTCGGTAAATGACACCCTGGTCAATATTCCGGTAGTATTGCCCGCCGGGGGCACCTTCGCGGCCATCGCCAACGGGGTGCTCAACCCGGCCAATTTCGCGCCCAATCCCGACGGCATCAGCACCGCTTTCCAACTGCTGGTGCAGCCCATGGCCCGGGAAACCGGCAGCGGCGCCGGGGTTGATTTCTACGCCGTGCACGGCTCCACCGACGCGCCCACGGTTGACATCGTCGCCCGCGGGGTGGGAACCCTCTTGAACAACGTCCCCTACACCGCGGTCAGCAGCTACCTCACCGTTCCGGCGGCGTCCTATATCATCGACGTGGCGGATAGCAGCGGCAGCGTGGTGGTGGCCTCCTTTGCGGCGGATCTCTCCACCTTAGGCGGCGGCGCGGCGGCGGTGATCGCTTCCGGCTTCCTCAATCCCGCTAACAACCAGAACGGCCCGGCGTTCGGCCTCATCGCGGTTCTGCCCGACGGCGCGGTGATCGAGCTGCCGGCGCTGGCGACTGCCCGCTTGCAGGTGATCCACAACGCTGCCGATCCGGCGGCTTCCGTGGTGGACGTGTACCTGAACGGCGGTTTGCTGTTGGATGATTTCGCGTTCCGCACCGCCACCCCCTTCATCGATGCGCCGGCCGGCGTTCCCCTGAATATTGGCGTGGCCCCCGGCAACAGCACCTCCGCGAATGATACCCTGAAAAACTTCGTGGCGACCCTCTCAGGCGGGGGAACTTACGTGGCCGCGGCCAACGGGGTGTTGAATCCCGCGCAATTTGCGCCCAATCCGGACGGTCGCAGCACCGCTTTCACTCTGTTCATTAACGCCGACGCGCAGGAAACCGGAACCGGCAGCAACGCGGATTTTGCGGTACTGCACGGCTCTTCCGACGCCCCCACGGTTGATGTGGTGGCCCGCAACGTGGGAACCCTGGTAAACGACGCCGCCTACGGGGATTTCACCGATTACCTCTCCGTTCCCGCGGTGGATTACACCATTGACATAAAGGATGCCAGCGGAACAGTTACCGTGGCTTCTTACTCCGCTCCCCTGGGAACCCTGGGCCTTAACGGCAGCGCCTTGGTGGTCTATGCCTCCGGGTTCTTCGATCCCAGCGCCAACCAAAACGGCCCCGGGTTTGGTCTCTACGTCACCCTGCCGGCCGGCGGACCGGCCATCGCCCTGCCGGCGGTTCCGGTGGGCATCAATGATGCGACCCCTGCGGTGGTGAAGGAATTCGAACTGTTCCAGAATTATCCCAACCCCTTCAATCCTTCCACCACCATATCCTTCGCGCTTCCCACGGCGGAAGAGGTGACCGTGCGGGTATTCAACCTGCTCGGCCAGGAAGTGGCCACGGTGGTGAACGGCCGGCGTTTCGAGGTCGGGGTGCACCGGCTGAATTTTGACGCCGCCAGCCTGGTATCGGGGGTGTACTTCTATCGTATCGAGGCGGGTAATTTCCAGGCGATCAAGAAGATGGTCTTAATGAAGTAAACCTCTCACCGGCGGATCGCAATGGATGGCGATCCGCCGGTGTTTTTCACAAAAATAGTGTAGCGGTATCGCATCTTATAAAACCTACCTCTCATACCCTCCTCTAAGTCAGTACCTGGAAGGAGCGCTTTACGGCGCTCCTTCTTATTTTTTGAGCGATTTGAGCGATTTTTTTAAACTTTTCCTTGACAAGGCTGTTAATGTGATGTATTATATAATCGCTCAAAACGCTCATTTTGGGCAATGGAATAGAAAAGTTGGCGAATGTTGACTTTATGATTTCACCTTAATCCTAATCAGAAGGAGAATTACCCATGAGTTCCATTAAGTTTTTCAGTGGTTTGTTGTTGATGGCATTGGTTTCGTTTGCAGCGCTTTCTTGCAGCGATGACGATGATAACGGCACGAATCCGACGACAGATAAATCCAAAGTGCGCGCCATTCATACCAGCTATGACGCGCCGGCGGTGGATATTCTGGTCGATGGCGCCGTTGCCGTTAACGGCCTGGAGTACGGCGAGTCCTCCGGTTATGCCGAGCTGAATGCCGGAACCCGGAATGTCAAAGTTACGGCAGCCGGCACCACCACCCCCGCGGTCATCGAAGCGAACCTGCCGGTAGAAGCTAACAAAGAATATACCGTGATCGCAGTGAACGCCCTGGCTGCTATCGAGGCGATCGTGGCGGAAGACGCCCGCACCCCCGTTGCGAATAAAGTCAAGATTCGCATGGTACATGCTTCCCCGGACGCCCCGGCGGTGGATGTAAAGCTGAATTCCGGCAGCGGCCCGGCGGTTTTCAGCAACGTGGCCTTCAAAGGGATTATGGACTACGTGGAAGTGGACGCCGGCGCTTATACGTTTGTGGTGACCCCGGCCGGTTCTACGACCGAGGTGGTAAAGTTCAACCCGGTATCGGTTTCTAACGGGCAGGTGTTCACCGTGGTTGCCCATGGCACTCTCGATGCCAACGATTTGTATCCCTTTGCGGTGCGGGTGTTCGTGGATAATGACCCCGGCAACACCTTCGTGGATTTGACCCCGGCCGCCCCCGGGTCAAACGTGATGGTGGTACACGCCTCTCCCGACGCCCCCGGGGTGGACCTGTTGCTGGATGGCGCTAAAGTGAATACCGCGCCCCTGGAATTCCCGAACAATACCGGCTATCTGCAAGTGGATGCCGGGGACCGCAACGCAAAGGTCAACGTCGCCGGAACCGCTACGACGGTGATCGATGTAACCCTGAACTATGCCGCCGATCAATACTACACCGTGTTTGCGGTGGACAGCGTATCCAATATCAGCGCCATCCGCCTGGATGATGATTTGGCCGCCCCGGCCCCCGGCAACGCCCATGTACGCTTCGTGCATCTATCGCCCAACGCCCCGGCCGTGGATATTACGCTCACCAGCGGAACGGTGGTATTCGGGAACAAAGCATTCAAAGAGTTCACTCCCTTTACCCCGCTGCCGGCCGGCAGCTATGACCTGCAAGTGCGATTAACCGGCAGCAGCACCGTGGTTTTAGACCTACCCGGCATTGCGCTTCAGGACGGCAAGATTTATACGGTCTTTGCGAAAGGATTTGTCGGGGGAACCGGCAGCCAGGCGTTAGGCGCGGAAATTATCATCAATAACTGATCTTTTTCACCCAACTCCCAAAGTGGCCGGTTCGTAAAACGATCCGGCCATTTTTGTTAGCAGGGGTAAACACCGGCGCTGAATTGATGCGCCGTCATTAGAATACGCTTACATCTCGGAGGGCAACGAGCTATGATACCTGTCCGGCAAAATAAAATCGGCTTGCCGATGCCGCTTCAAAAGCGTGCGAAAGAGAGAATTTCTCCCGCCGGCAACACGAGAACGCAAATTCGCTTACCGTGGATATTGTGCGGCCTGTTATTGAGCGGAGGATTTGGGGGAACGCTTCTTTTCGCGCCAGCCGCCGAAACCCGCGAGGTTTATGGGCGGATGAGCGGGTGGATTACCAGCGCCGCTTACCTGGCAATTTGCAGCGCGGCCATGCAGCGGGCATTTTTGATGCTGCGGGGGGATCGCTCGCCAGAACCATTATCGTTCGGTTTCGGGGAGCGGGGGAACGTCGCGGCCTTCGCCGGGATTCAGCACCCAGAAGCGCAGTGTTTCGCCCGCGACGCTCTCCAGCGCCCGCTGCAAGTCTTCCACCGGCTGGTGCTGGCTTTCCGCGGCAAGCTGGAAGGTGCCGAAATGAATGGCCGCGCTGGTGGCAGCTTTCAGCGCCTGGTGTGCGCGAACCGCTTCATCCGGCGACAGGTGAATGTCTTTCATAAACCAGCGCGGCAGGTACGCCCCGATGGGCAGTAACGCCAGCCGGAAGGGGCCGAATGCTTTTCCGGCTTCCTCGAAGTGGGCGCCGAAGCCGGTATCTCCCGCGAAATAAACCGCCCCGGCCGGCCCCTGAATCACAAAACTGAGCCACAGGGTTCGATTCTGGTCGAACATACCGCGGTTGGAAAAATGGCGGGCGGTGAGGCCGTACACGCGAACTTCGTTATTAATGTCCAAATGCTGATCCCAATCCATTTCCAGAACCCCGCCAATGCCTTCTTGTTGCAGCAGCGCCCGGTTTCCCAGGCCGGTAATGATTTGGGGATTGTGCGCGGCGGCGAGGCGCTTCAGGGCGGCGATATCCAGGTGGTCATAATGGTTGTGGCTGAGCAGGATAATATCAATCGGGGGAAGTTCTTCGAGTTTGAGCCCGGGAGCGCGGCGCCGCTGCGGCCCGGCAAATGA
>WYBG01000529.1 GCA_011526015.1 Deltaproteobacteria bacterium
CAGATAGGGGGGGTAGATGCAAATGGCAACCCGATCGATCCGACTCAATGGGGAACCGGCGGCACTCCCCAAAACGATCCCCGGTTTTTCTATAGCGGCGATCCAGTTAGCAGCACCGGATGGCGGGACAACGTGCCTGCGGACAAGATTTTTATGGTAAATATGGGACCTTTTCATTTTGCCGTGGAAGATACTCAAGACGTGATCATTGCCTACGTGGTAAGCCGGGGAACCAGCGCCCTGAACAGCATTACCGAAATGCGCCAGGCTGCCCAGGCGGCGGAGGATTATATCGGCATCGTCCTGGGAATCGACGACCGCGACGCCCCGGCGCTGCGCCAATTCACCCTGCATCAGAACTATCCCAACCCCTTCAACCCCTTCACCACCATCCGGTTCGAGCTTACCAGGCGCGGGCAGGTTACGCTGGAAGTTTTCAACCTCCTGGGCGAGCGGGCGGCGGTATTGGCGGACGGGATGATGAATGCCGGGGAACATACGCTGCAATTCCATGCCGCGCATTTGCCTTCGGGGGTGTATTTCTATCGCCTGAAAGCCGGGGGATTCAGCCAGAGCCGCAAGATGGTTTTGCTGCGTTAGAGCGGCTAAGGTTTGGCGGATGGAGGATTGCTTGCGAATCCTTGCCGGATTTCGGGGGAGGCCGTTCTTGCGCCAGTTAAACGCGCACCGGCAACGGGGGAAATTTTAGAGTTCCCCTCCCCCGCTCAGAATCCCCTCAATCCCCTCCAGCACCGCCATCATCTGCTCTATTTCGGTTATTTTTAGGGGCTCGGGGGTATGGGAAGCGTAATTCAGGTGCAGGTTGCGCAGCACCCGTTTGACAATATCCAGGGTGCTGCAACCCTTCAAAATTTCATCGGGATTTTCCGCTTTCACGCCCTGCAAATACTCTAAACAGTTTTGCCGGGAATACACTTTTCCGCCGTAGAAGGGATCGAAGAAAATTTCATCCTCCCCGTTGTCGAATTTCACGATGAAATGCGCCGGCATGCACACCCCGTACACCGGAAAATTCAGGCGCTTGCACACCAGCATATAAATAATGGAAAGCGAGATGGGAATCCCCAACCCGGTTTCCAGCACTTTGTGCAGGTAGGAATTGTCGGGGTTGTAATAATCCGCGGAATTGCCCCGGAAATGGTAGGTTTGAAAGAGCACCCGGTTGATGTGATCGATGAAGCTAAGGGGATGGCCGCGGCCGGGCATTTCCCGGGAGACTTCATCAGCCAGTTTGTCCAGCAGGCCCCGGAGGGTTTGGCCGGGAATTTCCGGGCGATCCCAGTAAGAGATCACTAACATACTTTTTTCCAGGTCGATCTCGTCCAGGGAGTGGTTCAAAATTTGCGAAAAAGCCGCCAGAACCAAATCGAAGTGCAGCTCCTTCAGCAGTTCTTGAAAACGCCGGCGCTCCTCTCCCCCCAGGAATTGCAGGTAGGAATCCTGCTGCAGGACGATCTCCATCCCGTGCTTGAGCAGCTCTTCGCGGAGAATTTTGCGCATGCCCGGGCTTTCATCATCCCAGAGGTTGATGAGATGATTGAGTTTGTCTTTCAATTCTAAGGGTTGGATCATTCACTCGCTCGGTTTTCTTCTATCAGATTGCCTGGCTTTAGCCAGAGGAAGAGCCATTTTCTAAACGCGAGGATTTTTAATCGCGCTAAAGCGTGGCAATCTATAAAATGCAATTTGGCACGCGCTCATACACCTCAAAAAGGCGCGGTTTGCGGCTCGAACATGCTGCCTTCGCTTTCGCGGGCTTTGTCGGCAAATTTGCCGTAATGCTTCAAAAAAGTGAGCTGCACCGTGCCCACCGGGCCGTTGCGGTGCTTGCCGACGATAATTTCGGCAACGTTTTCCACCTCTTTGATTTTGGGATCATCCGGTTTCAGGTAAAACTCTTCCCGGTAAACGAACATAACCAGGTCCGAGTCTTGCTCTATGGCTCCAGATTCCCTCAAATCCGACAGCATCGGGCGGCGGTCCGGACGCGCCTCTACCGCCCGGGAAAGCTGTGATAAAGCAATGATCGGAACGCCCAACTGCTTGGCCAGGGACTTCAGGGAACGGGAAATGTAGGAGATCTCCTGCTGGCGGTTATCAAAGCCCTTGGGCGCTTCCATCAATTGCATGTAGTCCACGATAATCAGGCCGATATTCCGCTCCAGCGCCATCCGGCGGGCCCGGGCGCCCAATTTGAGAATATCCAGCGCGGCGGTGTCGTCGATGTAAATCGGCGCTTCCGCCAGCCTTCCGGCGCAACGGGAGAGCTTCGGCCATTCCTTATCGGCCAGTTTCCCGGTTCTCAATCGTTGCGAATCCACCATCGCTTCCGCGCAGAGCAGGCGCTGCACCAATTGCATGTCGCTCATTTCCAGGCTGAAGATGCCCACCGGAATGCCGCCTTCCACGGCGGCGTTGCGCGCCAGGTTCAAACAAAACGCGGTTTTCCCCATGGAGGGGCGCCCCGCCAGAATAATCAAATCTCCCTTCTGGAAACCCGCGGTCAGGTTATCCAATACCGCAAACCCGGAGGGTACCCCGATGATGCCGGAATGCTCCAGGTGGTGCAGGCGCTCCAGCTCGGAAAAGGTTCTGTTGAGAATGGTATTGATAGGCAGGTAGGTGGTGTGTTTCTGGCTCTTCAGAATGTCGAAAATCTCCTGCTGCGCCATACTGAGCACGCTTTCCACGTCGGACTGCCCGTCGTAGGCTTCCCGCAGGATGTGGGTGCAAGAATGGATCAGCTTGCGCAAAACTCCTTTTTCTTTGACAATCTGGAGGTGGTATTCGATGTTGGCGGAGGAGGGCACCAGCGAGGCCAGCTCCGCCAGGTAGGGCGCGCCGCCGATCTGTTCCAGGGCATTCTGCCGCTGGAGTTCTTCCGACAGAGTGATCATGTCTATCGGCTCATTCTTTTTGTAGAGCGAGAGCATGGCGCTGAAGATGAGCCGGTGGGCGTCGCGGTAAAAATAGATTTCTTCCATCTCTTCCAGGGCCACCGCCACCGCTTCCTTGTCCAGCAGCAGCGCCCCTAAGATGTAGCGCTCCACATCAACCGCCTGGGGGGGCACTTTTCCGCCTTCGGCTAAAATTTCATCGGATTTGATTGCTTTGGATTTTTTGTTGGCCATTTTCTTCTATTGCCCCGGTTTCTCTTTTTCCGGTAATTTATGGTAATACTCCAGGATGAAGTGCATGTCTTCCATGGCGGCGTCGAGTTTGTCGTTGTAGCGCAGCACGAACGCGGGGTGGTAAGTGACGATCAGGGGAATCTCCCGGTAACTCCAAATCCGCTTGCGCATATTGGCCAGACTCTCCGTGGTGTTCAACAGATTTTGCGCCGCCACCCGCCCCAGCGCCACCAGCAGCTTCGGCTGAACCATTTCGATTTGCCGCTGAAGATAGGGAATGCACTGCTCCACTTCCCCCGGCTGGGGGTCGCGATTGTTGGGCGGGCGGCATTTCAGGATATTGGCGATATAGACGTCTTCCCGCTTTAGCTGCACGTGCGCCAGCAATTTGTTCAGCAACTGCCCGGCGCGGCCGACAAAGGGAATTCCCTGTAAATCTTCATCCTGCCCCGGCGCTTCCCCGATGAACATGATACCGGCGCTCTCATTGCCGGTTCCGAAGACGAATTTGGTGCGGGTGCGCCCTAACGGGCAGTTCTGGCAATTTTCGATGGCGTGGCGGAACTGCTGCAATGGGGTATTTGCAGGGGCGCCGGTTTGCCCGGGGCGTTTTTCCGCAGCGGCAAGGCTCGGCGTTTCGATATACCACTCCCCGCCGTAAAGATCCTGGTACCACTGCAAAAAGCCCACGATTTTGCTTTTCAGAGAATTTTCCATGAAGCTTAACCCACACCCTCAATCCGGGGAATTTCGAACCCTAATTGTAAGGCCAGCATAACATTGCCTTCAATAACATCCTGTAAATTTGCTCTTGCCTCTTCAAAAGTATTTCCCTGGGCAAAAAAACCCGAAGCTCCAGGCACTTTCGCAATAACGACATTATTTTCGTCCTTCTGGTATTCCGCTTTTTGTAAAAACGCTTCCACTTACTTCGAAAGCATAAAATATTTAGCTTTTCGAGATTTTTCCGGCATTATGAACTCCTTCATTATTATCTCAAACCCATACACTTTCCTGAAACCGTTGGCGAATTTACCACCGCATCACTGCGGAAACAAGCGATGCGTGAGATGGTTCATAATATGGAAATTTCCCCTGCCCGGTCCAAATCGACGAATTTCTGGCGAACAATCATTCCCCCCATAAAATTCTTGAATATTAAATTCTAACCCTTAAATTACATCGTTTATCGGAATGCCGGCCTGCGCCGGGCAGAATCAATTTGAAAGAGTATCTGCCGGTTTTAACCTGTACTATCATGTGACCTGTGAGAATTTGAAAAGGAGAAACGGAGAATGGGAGAGCGGGAGAAACGGAGACTTGCATCTCCCATTCTCCGTTTCTCCCACTCCCTTATTCACAACATTGACCATTCTCAAATGTCAGGGGAGAGGACACGGGTTTAACCTCATATTATCAAAGTGATGACCAAAATCCAAAAAGTATTGATTGCCAACCGGGGAGAGATTGCGCTGCGGATCATGCGCTCCTGCCGGGAAATGGGTATTCGCGCTGTAGCAGTCTATTCCGAGGTGGATCGCCTCTCCGCCCACGTGCTGGCCGCGGATGAAGCCTACCCGATCGGTCCCGCGGTGGCGGCGCAAAGCTATTTGAATATGGACGCCATTCTGGAGGCGGCCAGGAAATCCGCGGCTGACGCCATTCACCCCGGCTACGGTTTTTTTGCGGAAAACGCGGATTTTGCGCAACGGGTGCAGGATAGCGGGCTGATTTTTATCGGCCCTTCGCCACAGACCATCCGCCTGATGGGCAGCAAAACCGCAGCCCGTAAAGCCATGATGGAAGCAGGCGTTCCGGTGGTGCCCGGGGCCCGGGAAGCGGTCGCCTCCGTGGAGGAGGCGCGGAAGGTTATCGAGTATTTGGGCGGTTTTCCGGTCCTGATCAAAGCCGCGGCCGGGGGCGGGGGAAAGGGAATGCGCCTGGTGCGCGAAGCCAAAGAGCTTTCCCGCGCCCTGGAAGCCGCCAAAGGCGAAGCGCTGAAAGCCTTCGGAGACGCTACCGTTTATGTCGAAAAATTCATCGAGTCTCCCAAGCACATCGAAATGCAAATTTTCGCCGACCGGCACGGCAACGCGGTGCACTTATGGGAGCGGGATTGTTCCATCCAGCGGCGGCACCAAAAAGTGATCGAGGAGTGCCCTTCCGCGATTTTAACCCCGGAAAAACGGGCGGAAATGGGGGAGGTAGCGGTTCAGGCGACCAAAGCCTGCCGCTACAGCAACGCCGGAACGGTGGAATTTTTGTATGACCGGCAGGACAATTTTTATTTCCTGGAAATGAATACCCGCCTCCAGGTGGAACACCCGGTCACAGAGATGGTGTTGGGAATGGACCTGGTAAAACTGCAGATCCGGGTAGCAGAAGGCCGGCCGCTGCCTTTCCGGCAGGAAGATTTGCGCCCGCGCGGCCACGCCATCGAATGCCGCATCAACGCGGAAGACGTGTTCAACAATTTTGTGCCCTCCACCGGCAAAATTACTTATTTGAAGCTTCCCGAAGGCCCCGGTGTGCGGGTGGACAGCGGCGTTGGCCTCCATTCGGAGATTTCCAGATTTTACGATCCCATCGCCGCCAAAGTAATCGCCTGGGCGGAAACCCGCCCGGAAGCGATTGCCCGCATGAAGCGCGCCCTGGGCGAGCTTCGCATAGAGGGCATCAATACCACCGCGCCCTTCTGCCTGCGGGTGTTGGACCACCCGGAATTCCAACAGGGGAATTTCACCATCAACTTTGTGGAGCAATACTGGCAGCAAATGCAGCAACCCGCCCCGGAAGATGCGGAAGCGGCGGAAATCATTGCCGCCGCCGTGGCCTATTACCGGGATCACCAAAGCGCTCCCGCGTTATCCCCCTTAGAGAATGCCCATCACACTTCCGCGCTATCTCCCTGGAAAACCCGGGCGCTGAAAACCATGAGATAATGATGAAATATTATCTGAAAAGAGAAGATCGCTACGAAGAAATCGAAATCGAGGGCGCCGGCGGGAAGCTGCGCGTCTCTGCTAACGGCAAACAGTATGTGGTAGATTTGATCCCCATCGATGAAAAGCGTTATTCCGTGATGCTCGATAACCATTCTTACCTGGTGGAAGCGGGGATCGAGAAAAACGCGGTGCATTTGCTGCTGAACCAGTGCGAGCGAGTGGTGCAGGTGCTCAATCCGCAGCAGAAGCTGGAATCGGAGATTTTCGGGAAAAGTGAGAATATCCACTCCGAAAGCGAGGTTCGCGCCCCCATGCCGGGATTGATTTTGCGCATCGAAGTGGAAGCGGGGCAGGAAATTGCCGCCGGCCAGCCGCTGTTAGTGATCGAAGCGATGAAGATGGAGAATGAAATCCGCGCAACGTTCGACGGTGTGGTGAAGGAAATCCTGGTTCAGCCGCACCAGGCCGTGGAACGGAATGATATACTGATCAAGATTGGGAATTGAGAATATTCGAGGGCCGAGCGTTCCGGCGCTTCGGAGCCTGATTACGGATGGCCTGGCGCGGTCCCCCCTGCCCTTTAACGCACCTGAGCGCCACAAAATAGCGCGATCCGGTATTTGTAATCGCGGTCACGGCTAAGCGGCGTCGCAAAGCTATTTTCACTCTTGCCTTGAATTTTCATCGAACCAAACGATAGACGCCTATTCGGCCTCGAAAAAGAAAGGTCCATTTCGCCATGAAAGGCAACACCTTAGCATTCGCGGCGCTATTCTCGATTTATGCCGCGTCCTGGCTTTCTTGCTCGCAGCCTCCCCGGCAAGCGCCGGAAAATAAATTTGCGGAGGAGATCGCCCGGGCAGAAGAAAATCTCAACGCCAACCCGGAAGATTTTGAGGCCAACCGGGAATTAGGCATCCTGTATTTCAAATCCGGGCAATTCGAAAAAGCGGTCGCTGCCCTGGAAAAAACTGCCCGGTTGAACCACGACGATCCCCGCACGACCTGTTACCTGGGATTAAGTTATGAGCTCTCCCGGCAGCGCGACCTGGCCCTGGCAACCTTTTTAAAATATTTGCAAATCTCCCCGCAGTCTCCCTACCGGCGCTGGCTGAAAGGCCGCCACGAGCTGTTGTCGCGCCAGAAACTCAAAGAAGAAATGCTGGCGCTCCTGCAAAAAAACCTGGAAGAAAACTCTGAAGCGGCGCTCGAACAGGATTTGGCGGTGCTTCCGTTTACTTATCATGGGCAGGATCAAAAATATTTCATACTGGGAAGAGGCTTGCAACAGTTGATCATCAACGATTTGAGCCGCGCGCCGGGATTGAAAATCGTAGAGCGGCGGCAGGTGCAGGCGCTGTTAGAGCAGATTGCCGCCCACGAAACGCTTCTCAGCAAGGTGGAAAACCGCACCGCCTTCATCGGAAAAACCCTGGGCGCCAAAACGGTCATCCGGGGCGGGTATAATATTTCCGGCGAACAGGTGATTCTCGACGTGGTCTATTGGGAGGTGGGCAGCGACGAAATCCCCAACTCTATTACCCATGCGGACAGTTTGGAAAATATAGCCGGCTTGCAAAAAAAGATCGTGCTGGAATACCTGCAGAAAAGGGGGATTAAGCCCGACCCGGCGATAATGGACAGCATTCGCAAGACCGAGCTGCGGGAATTGCCGGCCCTGGTCGCCTATTCCGCCGGGCTGGCAAAAGAGGACGCCGGGGAGTACCGCGACGCGCTGTTATTCTATCGCAAAGCCGCGGAGCTGGCCCCCGGCTTCCGGGAATGCCGGGAACGCATCGAGCAGAATGAAGACCTGTCCCTGGCGCTCCGCGACCCGGACCGGGCCATTACCGACAAGGAGATTGCGGAAAGTGGAGTTTTTTAGTTTCGGGTTTCGGGTTTCGGGTTTCGGGTTTCGGGTTTCGGGTTTCGGGTTTCGGGTTTCGGGTTTCGGGTTTCGGGTTTCGGGTTTCGGGTTTCGGGTTTCGGGTTTCCTGCCTGACTGCGTCTTAGGCAGGAAACTCGAAACTAAAACACCCAAACACCAAAATACCATAACACTTGAACACCCCTTCATTCATACACCTCATAAATCCGGTCTTTCCAGAAAAAGCGCACGTTGCGCCCCAGGGCCAGGAACTGCCCGCTCTGCGGTTCCTGATTCAGCAGTTTGAAATAATCCTCGCCGGCAAACTGAATGCGGGTAACCTTTGCCCCAACGTTATTCTGAATCTCCGAATCCACCCAGAAATCCCCTGATTGATACACCGCCCGTCCCTGCACCATGCGAAATTGGCTGGCCAGGTTCTGTTCCCGGCCGCTGCGGTCGCGGTAGCTCAGCCGGGACGCGCCCTGGCGGGTCTGGTCGATGTTAGCCGCGCCGCCTAAGGATTGCGCCGCCTGGCTGCCCGCCACGCTGCCCCGCCCGCTCTTGCTCTTCATATCGGCGTAATCGCCCTCCCGCGACTTCAGGAAATCCTGGTCCCCGCCGTCGAGCAGGTTCTGGCGCAGAAGCTGGTATTGCGGGGGCAATTCCCGGCGGCTCACCCGCTGTTCCTCATCCTCGAGAATCAGGTAACTGGTGTAAGGCGTGATAATGCCGTAAGTGCGCGCCAATTCGATGATTTCCTTCTTCAGCTCAGCGCTCTCCCCGTGCAGGCGGATCTGGTCGAGCATGTAACCGATAGCCCGGGAAGCCCACAGCGGCGGGATAAAGGCGTATTGCTCATCCGATGGGGCGAAATTGGCCCGGTATTCGAATTTTTGGATTTCATCGTTCAATTTCCCTTCAAGGGTAATTCGGGCGTTGCCGCCTTCGTGGTAACGTCCCAGCACTGTCAGGGAAGCGCCTTTGAACAGGTCCGGCAACCTGGCGGGGTACATTTCACTTACTCGCAGGGGGTTTTCTACGGAGAGTTTCAGATCGGTTAGAATGGGCGCGGAGACTTTGCCGTAAAAATCGGAAATCTTGACCTCGATATCCTCTTCCGGGGTGATGTAGGTGCGGTAAGCGTTGGTGGCCTCGGTAATTTTATCTAACAGGTGGGTATTGATCTCATCCCCGATCCCGAAAGTAAAAATCCGCAAATTGGCGCGATTGGCCTGCTCGATCTTGCTCAGCAGGGCGTTTCCCTCCACCTCGCCGATGGTCGGTTTCCCATCGGTGATAAAAATAATGAAGTGCGGGCGGCCGCGGGCTTGATTGGCGTTATCGAGCGCCAGTTGCAGCGCCTCTTCGATATTGGTGCCGCCGATGGCTTTCAGATTTTCCACGAATTCCCCGGCTTTAGCCCGGTTTGCCGCATCCGCGGGGGCTAATTTTTGAAATAACGCCTCCGCCTGGGTGGAAAAGCGCACGATCTCGAAGCGGTCCCCGGCGTTCAAATTCTCGATGCAGAACCGCAGCGCCTTCTTTGCCTGCTCCAGCTTCTTCCCGGCCATGCTGCCGGATACGTCCAATACAAAGGTGACGTCCTTGGCGACGATCTCCTGCTGACCGGAAGCAAAGCCGGGGGCGAGGCTCAGGAAGAAAAACCCCTCATCTTTTCCCTTGCGATAGCTGAGCAGGGAAAAACCGATTGGAGAGGGATCGGTCTGGTAATAAACCTTGAAATCCGTGTCCGGCTTTACATTGCCGGCTTCGTATCCCACCATGGCGCGATGATCGTCCTGGCGCCGGATTTCCGCCTCATGGGTCGGGCAATACACGTTTTTGAGATGCTCCCGGCAATGTATTTCCACTTTGACGCTGACTTCCTTGAGCGGGGCGGCGGAGAACTTCTCGGTATTGAGGGGATAGAGATATTCCACCGTGCCGTTGTTTTTGCCCAGTACCTCGCTGTAGCTCAGCTTGATCCGTTTTTCGGAATGGGGCTGAATGGGGAAGATGCGCACCTTCAAAACGCCCTGGCCGGTGTATTCCAGCAGCGCCGGGTCGATCACTTTGCGCACGTACTCCTCGTAGAGCTGGCGGGCTTTCTCCGCGTCTAACAGCTCCGCTTCGGTCTCTTTCCCGTCGATGTACATGCTGAATTTCGTGATCGTAACCCCGCGGGGAATCGGGAACAGGTAATATCCCTGCAAGCTGTTGGCGGTGGGATTATAGAAAACCTGGTCGATGTGGGTGGTCGCCGCCTGCTCTTCGATAGTTACCTGGACATGATGGTTTTTCACTTCCAGGGGAAACGGGGTCACGGACGGTCGCGGAAGCGGCCGCGGCAAGGGCGGATAGGGATAGGGCGGCTCGATGATGATGAAGCCGTC
>WYBG01000530.1 GCA_011526015.1 Deltaproteobacteria bacterium
GAATGGCGGAACAGGTATTCAATCGCCCGGGTTTTGATCTCCTGGTCGGGATCATTCACCAGACCCCGCACTTCGGTTAGAAATTGGCCGTTCTTATAAAAATAAATATTTTCCAGCACCTCCAAACGCACCGCCCGGGAGGTATGGGTGATGAGTTTTTTGAAGCTGGGGATCAAACCGGGATCCTGGATTTCCTTCACCATTTTGAGCAGGGGTAAAACCTGTGCTTCTTCCCCTTTCTCCAGCACCCGCACCAACCCGCCCAGCACCGATTCGCTGCTGACATCCGGCTTGGGCTGCGCGGGGAGCTCCCTCTCGCGCTCGATTTTGCGGCGAAAGGAGCGAATATATTCTCGGCGAATTTGCACCACCAGGTAGAGCCAGGCGGCCACCAGGACGATGATGATCAAACTAACCTGACGCACCGAGAAACTCAGCCCCAGCGCGAAAATGCTCAGCAAAATCCCCCCCACCCCGGTGGCAAAACTGTCGATAAACACATCGATAAAGGTCTTGGCCTGGTTCTTAATTTCCACCGGAACCGGCAGGGTCAGCAATTCCAAGCCGGAACGGTTGATGGATTGCTTCAAACTGCCGTCGCTGACCTTTAAGAGCACCGCTGCCCAGAGTACCGGGAACAACAGAATAGACACCGCCCCGAGCAGAATTCCCACCGGCAGGAAGAACAGGGAAGCGCCCACCCCCAATACTCCTACCACCCGGCGGGTGACAAATAACTGGATCAACAGGGAAACGATATTCAAGTTGGAGAGCCAGAACCCGAAGAATGCGGCCAATTCATCCTGGTCCATAATGCTGGCCGCGGCCACGGCGCTGAATTCGTAATCCACCACTTTGGCGGCCAGCACACTGATGCCCACCAGCCCGGCCAGCAGGGTCAACAATTGCGATTTGCGGATCAATTTGAAGGGGTAGACGAGCGGATGGGCGCTCCACTCCTGCGCCGGGGGCTGGAAATCGCCGCCGCCTTCCACGTTGCGCCTCCATACCGTCCGGGTGATGGGAACGCAAAGGTAGAGCAAGAAGATGCAGACAAAGAGGAGGTTTTCGGTGCCGATCAACGGCGCTAAAAAGTTGGTCAAATATCCCCCGAAAATTCCCCCGGCGATTCCCCCGGAACCGATGAAACCGAAGAGGCGCTTGGCCTCCCGGGCGTTGAACACCAGGTTGGCGAGCACCCAGAACTGCGAGGCGGCAATCAACGCGAAAATCGCCACCCAGATGTAAAACAGGTACAAGGCGAGGCTTTCCAGGGGCCTGATATAGAACAGCACCCGGAAAACCGCCAGGCAGATGATGAAGGTATAGAGGGAGCGGATGACCAGGGTATTGAGGGGAATTTTCCGCGCCAGGCGGGAATAGAAGATGGTAACCAACGCGGCAAAAACCGCCACTAAAATAAAAGCGGCGGGAAGCTGCGCCACCCCGAATTGGGACAGGAACAGGGCGTTGCTCACCGGTTTGATGATCAACAGGGAAGAGATCACCAGGAAGATATAAGCGAGCATCAGCAGAGCGCGCAGCTCTTCTCCCTGGTGGACGCCGAAAGTTTTACGAAAAAGCTGGCCCATTTTTAAGGAAGAAAAATGCTATAAACAATTCTTCCCCCGATCTTAAGCGTTGAAGCGCTGCAACCCCTGAACAGGATGTCTCGCTTCACATTTTTCCTGAAGCAACTTGCCGGGCTTCCTCAATAACATCGAGAATGGAAGGCCTTTTGGCACTGATAACCTTATCGGAGAGATGCTTATGATGGGGAAAAGTCTTTAAATTCGGGAAATGCGGCGTATCGTCGTCGCGAAAGATCAGGTGATTTTGCTCATCCTGGAAATGATAGCGATAGTTTAGATGTTTACGTCTCTTCCCTTCCAATACGATCGCCTCGTTCAACTCCAACAGATAGCCGTTCTCGAAGCGAATTCGCGCCCGGAAATTCACTCGTTCCGGGGTCAGAATTTCTTCTTCATACTTTTCGATATAACAATTCTTAATGGTTTTTAGCCGGGCAGCTATTTCATCCAGATAATCAGAGAGAAGATCAGGCAACATGAGTTAATTGCTCTTCCACTTTGAGTTTTAAAGCGAGAAAGTGCCGGTAATCATTCGCCCATTCGATAAAGTCGATACTATCTTCCATTAATCCTTTGCAAAACTTATCATAGAAATCCTCGGAAGGCATTCCATACCGGGCTTCGTACCCCATCAGATGTTTTGTCAAAGCAATAAGTGCATCGACAGGCGAATCATAAGTGATCCTGATTTTTGACATAGCTTCATCCTGTTGTTGATCAGTTGCTTTTGGAAAGGATAATTTAGTATCCTACGTCCCATGAAGCAATACCGGGAAATATTCGAGCCTTATTTGCACAGATTTCTTTTACAAATTTTGCCATTTTTTAGCTTCAAACCGTTGTAAAAGATTTTTTAAACACCCTTTGAGCAAGGAATGGAAAAGATTTCGGATTGCGGATTGGGGAATTACGGTTTATATTCACCCTACCCCTGATTACCTGCCGGGCGAAAGGGGAAACGCTATTCGGCTTCAATAGCGATGAATGATGAATATCGAACCTCAAATGCTGAAAGTTAAAGTGAAACGCTTATGGCCGCCGGGTATTCAGGCACTCCTTTGGTGAAAAAATTGGGCATCAAAGCAGGTTTCCGGGCGGCGATTATCAACCCGCCGGGAGATTATGATGAAACCTTAGGCCCGCTGCCGCCCGGGGTAACCCGGCTGCGGCACCTGGAAGCGGGGTTGGATTTCATCCAGTTTTTTACCAACCAGCAGGCGGAATTAGAAGCGCATTTTGACGAGCTGAAGGGCGCGCTGGCGCAAAACGGGATGCTGTGGATTTCCTGGCCGAAGAAATCATCCCCGATTTCCTCGGATCTCAACGAAAATATCATCCGGGAGATCGGCCTCTGGCACGGCATGGTGGACGTGAAAGTCTGTGCAGTGGATGATGACTGGTCGGGATTGAAGTTCGTGTATCGCCTGAGAGACCGGCGGTAGCAGCAGGGAGCAATGGATGAATGGATTATTGGATTGATGAAGTTAGCATTCTCCAATAATCCAATCATCCATTACCCCATCAATCAAGATGCTTACCTGACGAATTCTTTGGAGGAGGACGTTCGGTAATGGATGAAGAATACCTGGAGACCATTCTCAAACGCGCATTCAACGCCAAACAGTTGACCAATTCCCGGCGCGAGGAATTGGACCAGTTGATACGCTACGGCGGGGGCGATCCCCGCTTGCTGGGGCACATTCGCGATCTGGCCTTCAAAATTGCCGCGAGAAGGATGATGGAATTGCCCCCCCGGGAAACTCTCGAGCGGGTGGAGGAGATCAGCCGGATCATCGACCAGGCGTTAGCGGAAGGTTATCCCTCTCTTGCGGAAGTGCATTTTAACCCTGGTGAGGAATGCTTGCAGGGAATTTTAAGGCTGTTCAAACACGTCAAAGGCTCTGTCGATATTTGTGTTTTCACCATTACCGATGACCGCATCGCCGAGGCCATTTACCAGGTATATAAACGCGGGCAGAGCATTCGCATCATTACCGATGATGAAAAAATCAAAGCCCGCGGTTCCGACATCGTGAAAATCGCCCATGCCGGCATTCCGGTCAAAATCGACCACGCCAGCGAGCACATGCACCATAAATTTGCGATCTTCGATTGCCGAATTCTGCTCACCGGCAGTTTCAACTGGACCCGCAGCGCCTCCACGGGCAACCATGAAAACCTGCTGGTCACCGACGATCCCCGGCTGGTGAAACCGTTTTGCCGGGAGTTCGAGCGGCTGTGGAAGAAGTTTCCCCCGTTTCGGCTGGAGTAGCAACGGCAAGCAAAATTCATTTAAAATTGATATAAACGATTCGTTACGGATAAATCTATGCCCACACGCGCCCAAAAACTCCGCCTGAGTATTTTTATCGCGGTCAGCTTGATCGCCCTGTTGGGATTGATCGGGGTGATTACCCGCCAGCAGTTGCTGAAAGAGAGCGATATTTATTACATCGCTTATGAAGACCTCTCCGTGGGCGGCCTGGAAGTAGGCAGCCCGGTAAAGTACCTGGGAATCAAGGTGGGGGTGGTGGACGACGTGCGCATCGACCCCCAAAACGTCACCCGGGTGATCATTACCGTAGAGCTCACCCATGGCACTCCTATCAAAACCGATTCCCAGGCGGATATCAACGCCATCGGGATTACCGGGCTGAAGACCATCGAGATTCGCGGGGGCAGCAACGAGGCGGAGCGCCTGAAACCGGGCAGCTACATTCAAGCGGGCACTTCTTTATCGGAAGAAATTACCGACCGCGCGGATGTAATGACCCGCAAGTTAGATCAAATCCTCAATAACCTGCAAGCGTTTACCCGCCCGGATAATCTCAACAAGTTTACCCGCCTGGCGGAGCAAGCCGGTTCGGCGTTCGAAAAAATGAACGGAATACTGGACGAGAATCGCCGCAACATGCGCCTGACCCTGGAAACCAGCCAGCAGATCGCCGCCCGGCTGGATACCGCTGCGGTACTGCTGCAAGCGACCCTGGAGGACGTGCACCGGATCGCCCGCAGCGATACCCTGGAGCAAATCCTGGCCAATACCCAGGCCATTTCCGCCAAGCTGAAAGAAGCCAACTTAGTGGCGCTGATCGGGGAGTTGCGCACGGTAGCGGAACGCACCAATCAAATGCTTTCGCTGATGGATCGCGGGCTGGAGCGGGGCGGGCAGGATTTCATCGACAGCATGGAGCGCCTGAAACTGGCCTCGGAACACCTGGAAGAGGTCTCCCGGATGCTGCAGGAAGACCCTTCGCTGCTGTTGCGGGGCGCCAAAACCAAAAATATACCGGATAAGCACCTGGAACGATGACCATGAAGCGAATAAATCTCATCCTGCCGCTCCTGAGCCTGGCCCTGCTGGCGCTCTCCTGCGGAAGCCGAACCATGACGCGCCAATATTACGTGATCGAATTTTCTGTGGCGAGCGATTCCGCAGCCCTGGCCAGACCCCCGCTCAGCAACGGCTATTGCGAAATTGCCCCCCTGGAAATCGCCCCCGCTTACGCCCAGAAGCGTATTGCGGTGCGCATTGGCACCCACGAATTGAATTATTACCAGGAGCACGAATGGGCGGTGCGCCCGGATGACGCCATCGCCGCCCAGGTGGAGGATTACCTGCAATCCCGGCGCTTGTTTGCCATGGTTTCCTCCCGGCTGGGACGCGAGGTGCCCCAATACGAACTCTATACCAGAATCTACCAGTTGGAAGCGGTAGATCAGAAAAACCGCCTCCTCGCTCACCTGCGCCTGGATTGGGAATTGTACGACCGGGTTTCCGGGGAGCGGGCGGTAATCCATTCGTTTAACCGCTCGCAAGTTCTCCAGAAACGGAATATCAATCTCCTGGCCGCTGCGGTCAGCGGAATATTGGAGGCGGAGCTAACTCGCCTGGGAGATAAAATAGAAGCGTATTTAAAAGAAAACCGGGCAGCCGCGCCCGTTTCGCCGGGCCAGGACTGAGAGCCGCGTCTTATGCGATTCAGACCCCGCAAATTCAAATCCACCCCTCCCGCGTTCAGCTACGATCTCCGGGGAGAAATCCTCTACTTGAAGCAGCAATTTACCCTGCCGGCGGTGGAGCGGTTTTTGCCCCAACTGCTGCGCCTGCTCGAGCGATACCCGCGCTCCCACCTGAAAATCGACCTGGGGCAGTTGGAGCAGCTCGACAGCGCCGGGGTAACCGCCCTGCGTTACCTGGAGCGCCAGGCCGCTCAACAAGGCCTGGCCGTGGAGACGGGCGGCGCTCCCGCGCACCTTCAGACCACCATCGAGACCTTTTCCGGCGGGGACAGGCAAGAGCCTGCCGCGCCGAAAGCGGAGGGATTTTGGGAGCGCATGGGGGAGAAAGCCTATTATTTCCTATTCACCGGCGTCCCGGAGTTTTTCTACCTGGTGGCGGACATTACTTACTGGGGGGTGCGGGATATTTCCGGTTCCCGCGCCCATCGCAAAGGGGAATTCATCAACCAGGCGGTGCTGATCGGGGTAAACGCGCTGCCGATTGTGGCGCTCATTGCCTTTATGATCGGGCTGGTGCTGGCGCTGCAATCCGCCCAGCAGTTGCGCCAGTTCGGGGCCAATATTTTTATCACCGACCTGGTGGTCATCGCCATGACCCGGGAGATGGGCCCCCTGCTCACCGCGATCATGATTGCGGGGCGGAGCGGGTCGGCCATCACTTCCGAGATCGCCACCATGGTGGTCACGGAGGAGATCGACGCTCTCAAAACCATGGCCCTCAACCCGGTGCGCTACGTGGTAATTCCCAAATTGCACGCCAGCGTGTTCACCCTGCCCCTGCTCACCATCATCGCGGACCTGTGCGGCATCTTAGGCGGGGTAGTGATCGCCCATTTTTACCTGGACCTCTCCCCGACGATCTTTTACAATCGCATGATCGAAGTGCTCTATTTTCAGGATATTGTGACCGGGATTGTCAAGAGCCTGGTGTTCTCCGGGATCATTGTAATCACAGGGAGTTTTTTCGGTTTCCGGGTGCGCGGGGGCGCGGAAGGAGTGGGGCGTTACACCACCCGGGCGGTGGTGAGCGCCATTTTCCTGGTGATCCTGGCGGACAGCGTGCTGGGGTTGATTTTTTATTGAATCGATTCCGGCCCGGCGGCGGCGATACCTGCTGCTGTCGATCATTTTAGCGGTTGTGGTTGGCGCAGTGTGGCTGTATTTTAGCGGGTGAACGGCAGCAAAAAACTCAACCATTTAAAGTTGGAAGCGATCATGAAAGAATCTCTTAAAAATCTCATTTTAATCCTTATCGCTGCGGCGATTGCTATCTTTATCTATGTACAGTTCTTCGATGAGGATAAAGAAGCGCTGCGCAAGGCCCGGGAGGAGATCAAAGAGACCCTGGCAAAATCCGATTCCCTGGCAAAGGAAAATGAAAAAATTTACGCCCGCATCGATTCGCTCATGGCCGAACGGTTTTCTCTCACCCGAAAAATCGACTCCCTGCGAACTGAGTCGAAGCGGAAGAGCGCGGAACTCAAAAACGCATTGAGAGGCATCTATGAATACCATGGCACGCTGGATAGTCTGTCTCGCGAGCTTAATGAGCTTGCTAAGTCCCCACCCTTTACTGAGCCAGAGTAAGATTCAGCCGGATACGGTCATCACCCTCCGAGACGCTAATAATAATACCGGTTTTGTATTTCCCTATCGCATGGCGGTGGAATACCGGAACCTGCGGATGGTGGTGCTTCCGCGTTACCAGGGATTGATTGCCACCCTCGAACAACAAAACGCCTTCAAGGATTCGACCATAACGAACCTGGAAAAGGAGAACGCCGGGTTCA
>WYBG01000531.1 GCA_011526015.1 Deltaproteobacteria bacterium
CCGACAACCTCTACCTGGTAATCGAATATATCGAAGGGGAGGATTTAGGGCAGTTTCTGAAACGGCATCACCCCTTGCCGGTTGAGCTGGCGCTGTTCATCAGCAGAGAGCTGATTGCCGGGCTGGCGTACGCCCATTCCCAGGGGATCATCCACCGCGACATCAAACCGGGCAATATTATGGTGAGCCGGGAGGGAGCGGTCAAGATCACCGATTTCGGGCTGGCGCGCACGGAGGATTTGCCCTCGATTACCGCCCAGGGAGGAACTGTGGGAACCCCGGCGTATATGTCGCCGGAGCAGAGCCGGGGGGAGAAGCTGGATCAGCGTTCGGATATTTTCAGCCTCGGCGTTACCCTTTACGAGCTGGCCGGCGGGGAATCGCCGTTCCGGGGGGACAATTTCGCCGATTCTATTCAAAAAGTATTGAAAAACAATCCCCCGCCCCTGCGGCAAATCCGGCCGGACATACCAAACTGGTTTTCCGGTCTGGTGGAGGGAATGCTGCACAAAGATCCCCGCAAGCGCTCCGTATCCGCCAAAGAGGTTCTCAATCATCCCGGTTTTCATAATCTACCGGCCAATCGCGACCGCCTGGCGGCTTTCATCATTGATCCCGCAGGCTTCCGGCCCCGGGAGAAGACCGTTGAAAAACCGATTCGGAAGTCCTTTCTGCGCCCCTCGTTCCGGCTCCCGGCGGTGATTTTGGGAACATTGCTCTTAGCGCTGGCCATCTTGTTCAGCCGCAATGGAGGGCAAGAACCGTCCGCCGGGGAGCAACCCCTGGGGAATCCGGCGGCGCCCGCCCGGCTTCCCGACTCGTTGAATTCAAGTGATACTTTTTTCTCCTCGCCGGAACAAGATAGCACAGGCCAACCCTCATCAATCGCCCGTAATTCTGCTGCAAAAAATCGCCGTGACGATATACCGGCGCAAACACTTTCTCGCGGCGCTGCCGGGAGCGACCATCAAGAGGCTCGACCGGGGACGACATCCCCCGCGGGAAATTTATCCCCGGAAAGCGATAGCGCAGAGCGCCCGCCAACGTTGCGGGATTCCCTGGCGGAAAGCGCCTCCGCTGGCCCGGGCGGGCTTTTTATCGTCTGCGCTCCCTGGGCGGATATATTTATCGACGGGCAGAAAAAGGATACTACCCCGCTGCGCCAGCCGCTGTTGTTGCCGCCCGCGGTATATAACCTGGAATTGAAGAATCCCGGTTTCGAGACCTACCGCCGCCAGGTTGTCATTGAACCTCGTAAAACCGATTCCCTGGTGGTCAATCTCCGGCCCCGGGCCGGTTACCTGGCCCTGCGGGTAACTCCCTGGGCGGAGGTGTACCTCAACGGAGAATATTACGACACCACTCCCCTGAAACACCCCATTTCCCTGCCCTCCGGAAAGTACGAAATCAAACTGGTCAACCCCAATTTCTCCGCCTGGGCCGACAGCGTGGTAATTACCGCCGGAGAAACGGCCTCCCGCCAGGTAACGTTGAGCAAATGACATTTAATGGGGCAAATCAAAGACCTCAAAGGTTTCGAAAACCTTTGAGGTCTTTATTTATTGGCCGCGTCGCGTCTAACCATTGTTTATAATCCCATAATTGCTTAGATTCCCGCTCATCGAAATAAACTACGAATGATACCGATGCGAATGAATTTAGCCCGATCCCATGGCCCATTTCGATCTGCCGGCTTGCTTTCCACTTTCCTCCTGGCTTTTGCCTTTTGCCTTTTACCTTTTTCCTTCCCCGCGCTTCAAGCCCAATCTTCTACCGCGGATATTTTGCAGGTAAAATTCTATTACGATGCGGTGGAGTTTGAAAAAGCAATCTCTACCGGCAGGGAAATACTAACCTCCGGCCAAACATTCGCCCCTGACGAATTGTTGTTTTTGCACCGTTACGTCGCGCTCTCCTATTACAACATCGGGCAGTTGGATTCCGCGCGAACCCATTTCCTGAGCCTGCTCTCGGTCGATCCCCGTTACGAGCTGGACCCGGTGACGGTATCTCCTAAAATCATCGATTTCTTCAACGACATCAAAAAAGATTACCAGGCGCTGGCCGGCGGGGGGCCGGCGCTGGCTTATACCCGTTACGTTTTTGTGGAGGACCTGCGCCCCGGGGCGGGCTGGCGCTCCATGATCCTCCCCGGCTGGGGGCAGTTTTACAAACAACAAAAAACGAGGGGGTATATCCTGGGAGGAGCCTTTTGGGGCAGTTTGCTGGCCACTGGAATTTCACTGCTTCAAGAGAGCGCCGCACGGGATAAATACCTGGAGAGAAGCACCCCGGAAGATATCGAGCGCGCTTATTCCGATTACGATCAATGGCACAAAACCCGCCAGGCGTTGGTGATTGCCACCGCGGCGTCGTGGGCGGTTGCCGTGGGCGACGCGCTGTGGAGCCCTTATTCCCGGGCCTCCCTGGCCGCCCGCCCGGAAGGCGGCGTGCTGCTGACCCTGCAAATTCAGTTTTGAGAATCGATCGCCTGGGCTGTGGCCGCGCAATTTATTCAGCCGGGTAATGCCGGCTTGCAGGTAGAAAACAGGAGTGCAAAATTTATTTTGCACCCCCAGCGCCAGTGCAGAATAAATTCTGCACTCCTGATTTTGTACTCGCGCAGTATTTTGGCAACTTCGCAACCCGCAACTTCAACCCTTCCTACTTCACATACACGGTCTTGATGTTCACGAATTCCTTGATGCCGTAATGGGAGAGCTCCCGGCCGTAGCCGCTTTCTTTGATGCCCCCGAAGGGCAGGCGCGGGTCGGATTTGACAAAGGCGTTGACGAAGCAGCTGCCCGCCTCCAACTCCTGCGCCGCGATGCGCTCGCCCCTCTCAACGTCGCGGGTAAAAATGGCCGCCCCCAACCCGAAAACGGAATTATTCGCCGCCCGGATCGCCTCCGCCTCATCCTTCACCCGGATGATCGCCGCGGCCGGGCCGAAAAGCTCCTCGTCGAACGCCGGCATCCCTTCGCGAACCCCGCTGAGCACCGTGGGGGGATAGAACGCGCC
>WYBG01000532.1 GCA_011526015.1 Deltaproteobacteria bacterium
GTTTTAAAAGTTGCCACGAAGGCTCAAAGACACAAAGAAGCCACAAAAAACACCAAAAATCTTAGTGAAATCTTGGTGTCTTTGGGTCTTAGTGGCGAAAATTTAGACTTCTAAAACAGCTTCTTAGAAAAGCCAGGGCCGGAATGGAACGTTATTTGGGCATCGATTTAGGGGAAAAGAGGATCGGCTTGGCCGTGAGCGATCCAACCCTCACCATCGCGCAGCCTTTGAAAACCCTGGAATTCAAAAATATTCCAAAGCTGGCTCGCGACTTGCAGGAAGTCATTGACACGCTGGGGATTTCAAAAATAATTGTCGGTTTACCGATCACTTTGAAAGGAACCTATTCCCAGAAAACCCACCAGATCGTTGAGATGGCGGAGAAGCTCAAAGAAACCCTGGGGCTGCCTGTGGAACTCTACGATGAGCGCCTGACCACGGTGCAGGCTCAAAAAACCATGCAATTCTTGGGTAAAAAGCCCTCCCGCGAAAAAGGACAGGTTGACCAACTGGCGGCGATGTACTTGTTACAAAATTATCTGGACCAGGAAAAATCCCGGAGAAAAACGAATGGAGCTTAAACTGGTTTCTTCACCGGTGCGGATTGGCGTGGTCGGGTGCGGCGGAGTAGCGCAAATTATCCATTTGCCGGCCCTGGCGCGCTTGAAGGAAGTGGAAATCAAGGCAATCTGCGATATAGATATTCGCAAAGCCTCAATCGTCGCCAACCGCTTTGAGGTGGCGCATATTTTTGATGATATCGAGGAGATGTTTGCACGGTGCGAGCTGGACGTGGTCTTCATCCTCACCCCCAATAACATGCACCTGCCCATGAGCTTGATCGCCCTCAAGCACGGGGCGCACCTGTTTATCGAAAAACCGGCGGCGCGGAACCGCAAAGAAGCCCAGCGCATCGAACAGGCGGCTCAAAAAAACAGCCGCCACGTGATGGTGGGAATGCACACCCGCTTCCGGCACGACATCCGGGTAATCAAGGATTATTTGAACAACCAGGCCCTGGGAGAGATTTTTTTCATCAAAACCGAATGGCTGCAAGCCCGGTTTCAGGCAATTAAGCAACCCTGGCTGCTCAACAAAAACATTTCCGGGGGCGGGGTGCTCATGGATTTGGGAATCCAGGTGATTGACGCGATCTGGTGGATTGCCAACTACCCCCGGCTGGAATCGGTCAAGGTACACTCTCATCAAATAAACGAGTCCCTGGAAGTGGAGGATTTCTGCAGCATCTGTTTGAGCTTTGCCGGCAACCTGACCATATCCTGCCTGGTAAGCTGGAATTGCCCGATTGAACACGACCGCTTTTTCGCAGAGGTTTTCGGCACCAGCGGCTCGCTCACGTTGAATCCCTTGAAAGTGAAAAAACTTTCCCAGGGCAAGGCCATCGACCTGACGCCCACCATTTACGACAGCTTAAACCGGCAGGATATCTTCAAGATGGCGTACGAGCACGAAATTCGCCATTTCATCGACTTTCTGCTCGGGAAGGAAGCCAAGCTGGAATCGAGCATATCCGAAGCGGTTAGCGTTCTGGCCATAACCGATTGGATCTACGAATCACTCAAGAAAAACCGGGAAATTATCATCCAGCCGGAAGGGGGATAGACCGGGGTCGAAAATGATGAAAATCTCGAATTCTCATATGTCACGGGATAGTACACCTTAAAGAGTATAATCCACTTTTAGCGGATATGATGCCACGTTTACGATCTGCTCTGGCAGCGGGGTTTGTTTTTTTTAGTCTGAACGGCGGTTTTTGCGGGGAAAGCCCGGCGCCGACCAACCAGGAAATTCTCAGCCGGATATTTACCGCCCCGATTCTGAAGCTTTTGGCAGATTCTTTGCCGCCCGCGGGAGCGTTAGTGATCCGGGAGTCGCCGGGGGGAGGATTAGAGGCCTGGCTGATACAAAATTTAACCGATAGTTGCCTTGCGCAAAAATATTTAGTTTATTCCTCCCCGGATAGCGGGGTGAGTTATGATTATGCGCTTGAAATCTCCGGCGCCAGGGTGCAAATCCAATATCATTCCGCGGGAAGACGCTGGTTATTCTTTAAAAAAGGAGTGCGCAGAACCTTCGAGGGGGATTTCCACCTCCGCGCCATCCGGCACGACCGACAGATTCTTTACAGCCGCCGGGTGATGGTATCACACCAGGATGTAATCCCGGCCGGCTTGCTGGAGCGGGTCGAAAATCCCGATCTCCCGTTCACGCAAGGAACTAAATCCGGTTCTTCGGTTATAAATCGCTGGTTGGAGCCGGTACTGATCACTGCAACGACCATAACGCTGATCTATTTATTCTATTCTTTGAGGAGTAAAAAATAATGCCAAGATGGGGTTTATTCCTGCTCGCCGGGTTAATCCTTTGGATGCTGCTGCCCGGCTGCGGTAAACGGGTGCACAAACAAACCTTAAATGCCGATGAGTACTTCGAATACGCCAAAAAGGAATTCGACAAGGGAGATTACCTGGACGCCATTACCGAATTCAACGTCATTGTGCTGCGGTTCAGCGGCAATCCGGTGGTGGACGATGCCCAATATTACCTGGCGGAGTCGCACTTCAAGCAGGGAGAGTACCTGATCGCCATTTCGGAATACCAGAAACTTTTGAATGATTATCCCACCAGCCCTTATGCGGTGCTGGCGCAATTCAAAATCGGCATGTCTTACTACAAATTATCTCCCCGCCCGGAATTAGACCAGGAAAATGCCAAAAGAGCGGTGCGGATGTTCCAAATTTTTATCGAAGAGCATCCCGACCATGAACTTACTTCCAGCGCCCAGAAGTTCATCGATGAACTTCGGGAGAAATTAGCCCGCAAAAAAATGATTGCCGCCACTACTTACCGGAAAATGGGGGAGTTCGAGTCCGCCAGAATTTATTATGATATCATATTGGAAGAGTATTACGATACCCCCCAGGCCGTTTTCGCGCTGTACTGGAAAGGGGAGTGCCTGTACAAGCTAAAAAATTATGCCGCGGCGCAAAACGCTTTTGCCGCTTTTGTGGAGAAGTATCCCGGGCACCGATATACTTCCCGAGCCAGGAAAAAGATGGAGAAATTAGCGGAGTTGCTGAATTCGTCTAAAGCCCCGGAGCACACCCAGCTTGATGAGCAACAAGCCAAAGATTAACATCGGCCTGTTTGGCGGAACTTTCGATCCCATCCATATCGCCCATTTGATCATTGCCGAATTTGTTTGCGAGGCTGCCAAACTGGAGCGGTTATTTTTTATCCCCGCCCGGATTCACCCGTTCAAGAATAACCAGCAGATTGGAGACCCCCGCCACCGCGCCGCCATGGTGCGGCTGGCCATCCGGGATAATCCCCGTTTCGCTATTTCGGAAGCGGAGCTGGACAAGGAAGGCGTTTCTTATACCATCGACACCGTGAAGCTTTTTCGCCGGCAATTTTCCCCGGAGAGCCACGAATTGCTCTTTTTGATGGGCGCGGACAACCTTGCAAAATTCCGGGAGTGGAAACAGCCGGAAGAATTGGCCAGGTTGTGCCGGATACTCGTCTTTGGCCGGCCCCACGCCAAACCGCTCGTCCCGGAAGACCCCCTGCTGGCGGCCCTTCAGTATGTCGAGACCCCCTTACTGGAAATTTCTTCCACCGGGATTCGCGAGCGGGTTCATCAAGGCCGCTCGATCCGTTACCTGGTTCCCGCCCGGGTTGAAGCTTATATTCGCAAGCACTCCCTCTATCGCTGAGTTTGCCCGCCTTTTGCGATATTTCGAGCAAAAATTAATATCTTGCAAAGATTTGGCTGAACCGTTATATTTTTCGATCAACATTACGGATTTTAATCCGCCGGAGGTTGAATGGATATTCAAGAAATCAAGCAGTTAATCAAAATTGTCGAAAAAAGCGATATCGGAGAACTGGAACTTGTCGAACAAGGCCG
The DNA here is from genome assembly GCA_011526015.1 of Deltaproteobacteria bacterium. Lineage (GTDB taxonomy): Bacteria > Calditrichota > Calditrichia > RBG-13-44-9 > J075 > JABWBP01. The sequence continues at coordinate 3,932 of WYBG01000532.1, forward strand.
AAAAATTCGCATCAGCAAAAACAGCCGGGCGGCCACTGCGGGACCTGGCAGTAACGGAATGGTGAATCCGGTTTACACACAACCCCAGGTTCCGGCGCATAGCGCCGAGGCGGCTCCCGGCAGCCCGGCCGCGGTGGAAGTTCCCGATAGCGATAAGTATTATGAAGTTCGCTCCCCCATGGTGGGCACGTTTTACCGCGCCCCCGCTCCTGACGCCGACCCCTATGTGGAGGTTGGAGACACCGTCAACGAAGGCACCACCCTCTGTATTATCGAAGCGATGAAGCTCATGAACGAAATCGAATCCGAAGTTCGTGGCAAGGTCGCTAAGGTTCTGGTTGAGAATACCCAGCCTGTTGAGTATAATCAAGTACTTTTCCTGATCGAACGATAACGATGCACCCCTTGACAAAGATGCTCTTAGGCCCGGAGGTAGCAAACGTTTGTTTTCAAAGATTCTGATTGCCAACCGCGGAGAAATTGCGCTTCGGATCATTCGAGCCTGTAAGGAACTCGGCGTTCGCACCGTTGCGGTTTACTCCACCACAGACGCCACCGCCGCTCATACTATTTTTGCCGATGAAAGCGTATGCATCGGCCCCCCCGAAGGAAGCAAAAGCTACCTGAACAAAGTACAGATCATTTCCGCCGCGGAAATTACCGGCGCGGATGCGATCCATCCCGGCTACGGTTTTCTGGCGGAAAACGCCGAATTTGCGGAAATGTGCGCCTCCTGCGGGCTCAAATTTATCGGTCCCTCCGCGGAGGTGATTCGCAAAATGGGCGACAAGTCCGAGGCTAAAAAAACCATGCAACTGGCCAAAGTGCCGGTGGTTCCCGGCAGCGAAGGGGTGGTAAAGACCGAAGAAGAAGCCCTGGTGGTTGCCCGGGAGATCAAATTTCCGGTAATCTTGAAAGCGGTTGCCGGGGGCGGCGGTAAAGGAATGCGCATCGTGCGTGAGGAGCACGGGCTGGCGAACAGTTTCATGATGGCCCGCGCGGAAGCGGAGGCTGGATTTGGCAATCCGGATTTATATATCGAAAAATATATCGAAAGCCCCCGCCATATCGAAATCCAGGTGCTGGCAGATAGCCAGGGGAAAATTATCCACCTGGGGGAGCGGGAGTGTTCTATCCAGCGGCGGCATCAAAAATTGATTGAAGAAGCCCCCTCCCCGGTGGTGGACAGCAAACTGCGCCAAAAAATGGGCGCCGCAGCCGTGCGGGGCGCCAAATCGGTGGGCTACGAAAGCGCCGGCACTATCGAATTTTTGCTGGATCCGGAGGGCAATTTCTACTTCATGGAAATGAATACCCGCATCCAGGTGGAGCACCCCGTTACCGAAATGGTGTACGGGGTGGACCTGGTCAAAGAACAGATTCGGATTGCCGCGGGAGAACCGCTGCGCATCCAGCAAAAAGAAATGTACCCCCGCGGGCATTCCATCGAATGCCGCATCAATGCGGAAGACCCGGCAAACAATTTTATGCCCTCGCCGGGCGAAATCACCAGTATTTACCTGCCCGGCGGACCGGGGGTGCGGGTGGATACCCATATTTATAATTCCTACCGGGTGCCGCCGTTTTATGATTCCCTGATCGCAAAGCTGATCGTATCCGCCCGCAACCGGGTGGACGCAATCCGCCGCCTCAACCGGGCGCTGGACGAATTCGTGCTGGAAGGTATCAAAACCACCATTCCCTTCCATAAATTCGTGATCAATACCCCGGAATTTATCAAAGGTGAATTCGATACCCATTTTCTGGAAAAGGTGTATGATAAAGCCAAAAATGAGATCGCCGTCGAAACTTAGGATTTCGCCTTTTTTAGAAACGATCCCGTTGTTGTCGGTTTTACTGAATTAGCTTCAACATTTGGGCATTTTATTTACCTGTACAATCGTTAATCGGAGGCTGCCATGAACATTCCGGAAAACCTGAAGTACACCAAAGACCATGAATGGGCCCGCATCGAAGGAGACGTCGCCGTGGTCGGGATTACCGATTATGCCCAGGGCGAATTGGGAGACATTGTGTACATTGAGCTGCCCGCCGTGGGAACCCGGGTATCTGCCAGCCAGGGGTTCGGAACCATCGAGGCGGTCAAAGCGGTATCGGACCTGTTCGCCCCGGTGTCGGGTGAAGTTGTGGAAATCAATTCCAGGCTGGAAAGCGCCCCGGAAATCGTAAATGATGATCCTTACGGGGAAGGGTGGATGATCAAAATTAAAATTTCCGATCCTAAAGAAGTTGACACGTTACTGAGCGAAGCGGATTACAAAGGATTATTTTAGAGCCTTCTTCGGCTCGAACCTTATTTTTTTGCTTGAACCCGATATTTGCTGAAGAAAGCTTTCGAAACTGCCGATTACTAACAGCAGAACGAAAGTTCCTTTTGGGGTATCGGGTTTTTATACTTTTAGAAAACGTTTAGTGCGAAGTTTTATGGCCAAAATCCTGATCGTTGATGACAACATCGATATGCTGGATACCCTGGAGCACCTTTTCACCTTCTACGATTTTGAAGTAGTGCGGGCGGAGAACGGCAGGGAGGCGCTGGCGGTGGCGGAGCGGGAAAAACCGGGTGTGATCATCCTGGATGCGCTCATGCCGGTAATGAACGGGTTTGAGGCCTGCGAAAAACTGAAGAGCAATCCCCAAACGCGCGATATTCCGGTAATTTTCTTATCCGCCAACTACACCCGCCTGGAACACCAGCAAAAAGGGATTGAACTGGGGGCGGATGACTATATTTTGAAACCGTTCAACTCCCAGGAGCTCATTACCAAAATCATCTCGCTGCTGCACCGCCGGCGCTTGATCGAGAAGCTCAGGAGCGATAATCAAGAACTCTTGCGCCGGAAGTGCGCCCCGCCGGAAACGGAATCCTTGCCGGGGGCGGGGAACAGTGAACCGGCGAACGATTCCAACCTCGACCCGCTCACCGGCCTCTACAACAGCCGCTTCTTTCAGCAGCGACTTGAGGAGGAGTACCGGCATTCCCTGAACGCCGGCGCCGGGTTGGCCGTGGCCCTGGTGGACGCGGATATGTTCCGGAAAATCAATGAGATTTACAGCGAACAAACCGCCGATTACGTGCTCATGCGCATCGCTAACGTGATTTTGCACAACAGCCGCGCCACGGAGGTTGTTTTTCGGCTGGAAAATAATAAATTTGCCCTGCTGCTGCGCCTCCCCGAGGACCCCGCATTTGAAGAGGCGGAGCGCATTCGCAGCGCCGTTCAGCGGACTCAATTCTTCGAACAGGATTTTTTTCAACTGAAAAAAGTGTCTCCCCGCCAGAAGCAGGCGTTGGAAAATGTAACCGTCAGCATCGGGGTAGCGGCGTTGCAGAAACAGGGCAGCAAAAACGATTTATTGCAGCAGGCGCAGGATTCCCTGGCGCAGGCAAAAGCCCGGGGAAGAAACCGCACCGTGCGTTTTTCAGAAATTCAAAATACCTGAGTTCCAAACCAATCATTGATGGCGTATGAGCAAAAAGATTTTAATCGTTGACGATAACGAACACGTTTTGAAACTGCTCAAGATCAGCCTGGAGAAAGCCAATTACGAGGTGCACCAGGCCACCAACGGCGACGAGGGGATGGAAAAAGCCCGGGAAGTATTCCCGGATCTGATCATTTCCGACGTTATGATGCCCATGACCGACGGGATCGAGTTCTGCTGGATGATCCGGGAAACTTCTACCTTCCCCATGGTTCCTTTCATCTTCCTCACCAGCCTGGAAGACCAGGAAATGGAAATTCGCGGGTTTCGCGCCGGGGCGGATGAATATCTGGTGAAACCGGTGGATCGTTCGGTGTTGCTGGAAAAAGTCGCCACGTTGTTACAACGGGCTGACAAAGTCAAATCCATGGATAGCGGGGCGACCGAGGGCGTTAAGGGATTCGAAGGCAGCCTGGCAGACCTCTCCCTGGCCGAGGTGATCCAACTGCTTAATTTAAACCAGCGCAGCGGTGTGCTCCACATAAACGCGGCGGAAGACGGGGAAATCGTTTTCAAAAAGGGGCAGATGCTCTCCGGGAAATACGGAAAGCTGAAAGGGGAAGCGGCGATTTTCAAAATGGTGCCCCAAAAAAAAGGCGCTTTCCGCTTCGAGCCGGGCGAGAAAGACGTTCCCCGCAACGTAGAAGGCTCCACCATGAACGTGTTGATCGAAGCCCTCCGCCTGGATGACGAGAAGGGAATTGGGGGATAAAGGAGAAAGGATGAAGGAGAAAGGATGAAGGATGAGGGATGAAGGATAAGGGATGAAGGATAAGGGAGAAAGGATGAAGGAGAAAGAGGGGGAACAGGGATGGGTTTTCGATTCAAAATTTGATTCAGTTGCGCAGGCATGATGGATTATCAATCCCGGCACCTTAGCCTTTTCCATTTTTCCTCTCCACTTCGTTCTTTTTCCCTTAACCTTTATCCTTTACCCTTTATCCTTCATTCGTTATCCCTTATCCTTCATCCTTTATCCCTTATCCTTATTCTCTTTACCTGCTTCCTGAACACCGCGCTGCTCTCCCGGGAACCCAATTCCCCGGAAATTCACCTGGTTTACACCGGCAATTTGAACTGCACGCTCGATGATTGCCGCTGCGATGATAAGTTAGCAGGCGGTTTTACCCGCATCCTGGCGGTGCTGGACAGCCTGCGGGAGCGCCATCCCGGGTTGATCCTGGTGGACGCCGGCGACTTTCTTAACAGCTACTCCCTGCCCAAAGCCAACCGGCTTATGCTGGAATTGCTCTCCCCGGCCGGCTATGCCGCACTCAACCTCGGCGACCAGGAATTCGTAGAATCCCCGGCGTTCTTAATGAGCGCCAACCGGGATCTGGAAGCGCCGCTGCCTTTTCTCTCCGGCAACGTGCTGCTGAAAACCAGCCGCGAACCGGCCGCGCCGCTGAGAATGCAAAAAACCCGGGCCGGGCAAATTTCCCTCTCCATCCTGGGATTGGTGGATGCGGAAGCGTTCGAATTCATCTCTGCAGAAGGGCTTGAGATCATTCCCCCGGAAAAAGCCCTCCACGCCGTTCAGGCAGAAGTGAACGACCCGGCGGGCCTGCAAATACTGCTCTTCCA
>WYBG01000077.1 GCA_011526015.1 Deltaproteobacteria bacterium
ACCCAAAAACTGGCAAGAATGGAAAAGGGGGAGTGTTGTCTGTCTGAAAACCCACCACCAGCGGCAGCTTGCCATTGACTGCTTACACAAAAACCCAGGCTTTCAGGCGGGGGATGGGGAATTTCTGCCTGGCCTCCGCCTCTCTAAATCTCCCTTGTCAAACAGACCCTCCGGTGCATATATTGTTGGCCTCAACGGGTTCCTGCGCCGGATAACCGGATGAAGAAGCCCCTGATCTCAACGGCTTGCTCGTTGTTGGACCATTGAAATTATAGAGGAGCTTTTTGAACCACATTCTACGCCGCGGTATTTCCACTTCGTTTTGGGGATGGCTGATACTGGCGGCTCTGCTGCCCGCCCGCCTCGCCCTTGCCGAAAAAACCGACCGGGTGATTCTGGAAAACGGGGACCGCATCACCGGGGAGGTCAAGCGCCTGGAATACGGCAAATTGAGCTTCAAAACCGATGATATGGGCACTCTCAGCATCGAATGGGATAAGATCCGATCCGTAACCGCCTTGGTAAAAAATTTCCGGGTGGAATTGGAAGACGGTTTGCTGTTTTTCGGCACCCTGGATACCGACTCCGCCACCTCCAAACTGCTGGTGATTTTAGATACTTTAATCGTACCTCTCAACCGGTCCGAGGTCGTGCGTATTTCTCCCATAGAAGACACTTTTTGGGAGCGGATCGATATTTCCCTGGACCTGGGGTTCAGTTTCACCAAAGCCAGCGGGGTCGCCCAGCTTAGTTTTAGCGGAAATTTTCGCTATCCCACCTATTGGTACTTGCGGGAGCTCAGTTTCAACTCCGTGCTTACCGACCAAAAAGACCAGGAGCGGACCCAACGCCATGTTGTCAATTTTCGCCTCACCCGCTTTTTGGGCCAGCGCTGGATTGCCAGCGGCTTTACGGAAGCGCAACAAAATAGCGAGTTGGGCTTAGAACTGCGATTGTCGCTTGGCGGGGGCGTGGGAAGGAACTTCATCCAAACCAACGACGCCCTCTTTCAGTTAAGCGGGGGAGCGCTGATAAACCGGGAATGGGCCTCGAATTCCACCTCTGAGAGCTACAACCTGGAAAGCCTGGCGGGCCTGCGCCTGGAAAAGTTCCGCTATGACAGCCCGCAGTTAAACCTGACCACCACATTAGATGTCTATCCCAGCCTGTCCGATTTTGGCCGGGTGCGCCTGGAATTCAATAATCAATTGAAGTGGGAGATCTTCAAAGATTTTTTCTGGAGCTTAACCCTCTACGATAGTTATGACAACAAACCGCCCGACCAGGATGCCGCCCTGAACGACTGGGGCATGACCGTGTCGTTGGGATGGACGTATTGAATAAGTGAAAAGTGAAAAGATCTGGTTGTTCTGTGCGCCTTTTTCTTTGCAGATGGGGCCATGGTATGGTTAAAAAAACCGGGCGGTATTTACGGATCGGGATAATGGCCGGGATGGCGCTGCTCGCCTGTACCCCGGTGAAAAACTTTGTCGATCCGCAAGGGCCGCTGTACAGCGGGGAGTTTTCCCAGCCTTCCCCGGCGTTGCAGGACCAGCTCAAAGTGGTCTCTTTTAATATCAAGCTCGGGCAGAAAATGGAGCAGGCGCTCCAGGAATTGCACGAGAATGAGGGATTGCAGGATGCGGACATTATTTTACTCCAGGAAATGAACGCCGAAGCCGTGGAATTCCTGGCCCGCCGCCTGAAGTATAATTTCATTTATTACCCCGCCTCCATTCATACCAAGCATAATAAAGATTACGGGAATGCCATCCTTTCCCGCTGGCCGATCAAAGATCCCCAAAAAATCATCCTTCCTTACGAGCACCCTTTCCGGAAATTGAAAAGAATCGCCGCCGTGGCCACCATCGTGGTCGGCCCGTATGAGATCCTTACCTACAGCGTGCACACGGAAATGTTCTGGTTGAATAATCCGAAAAGACTGGAGCAGGCGGAGGCGATTGCCGAAAGCGTGCAGCCGGGATTCAAATATGTCATCGTGGGGGGAGATTTCAATACCGAATTGCCCCGCCTGGTGGAAGAGACCGAGAGCGTGTTCGATAAAGCCGGGTTCACCCGGGTATCCGGCGGAATCGGATTTACCTCCCAGGCCGATCCCTTAGGATTGATCCAGTTCGAGCTTGATCATATCTTTGTTAAAGGCCTGACCCTGGTCGAAAGCGGTAAACCGGGAGATACCCGCGCCAGCGACCATCTTCCCATCTGGGTGGTATTGAAGTTTTCCGGGAGTTGAGAGCCGGGGAGGGCGCAGCACTGGAACGAGTTGTTATTGCCAGGTTACTCGTGACGCCGTTCTTTCAGCGCTACCGTAGAAAATTCGGAGAACCATACGCTGAAAGGGTTATTATACTTCGCGTGGGATTAAATGAGACTTTTGAGGGGGGCATTCCTCACTGAAGTGAGGTAATCTTTGATTGCCACGCTTCAGCGTGTGGAAAACGAATGAGTGCAATCAAGTGTACACCCTCTTTAAAAAATCTCATTTAAGACCGCGTAAAGTATAACTAATGTTACGCGCAGTATTTTGATCTGTCGCTCCCAGGGAATTTTGAGCAGCAGATTCATGTCAAATCTGAATGGAAAATCCGATCAGCAATTTTATCCGTTTATAATCCAGTTCGGAATTTTTCAGCAGCTCGGCAATCCGGTTGGAGATTTCCGTATCGGGAAAGGTAATGGTGCGTTCCAGGCGGTCGTTCCCAAAGGAATAACTTGCCCCTAAGGTAAATTCCGAGCGCCCCAACGTAAAGGCCGCCCCCGCGCTAAGATGGTAAATATCCCAAAAAGAAATCGCCAGGTTGGTTTGGGTGCCGGGCACCGCTGCGGAATAATCCGTTACAAAACTGGCGTACCCGGAAAGCTTCTCTTTGAAAAATATTTCCAGCCCCACCCCATAATTGATAACGCTCTGAAGTTCGTGATCTACTTTATTTGTCGCCGTTTCCCCGCTGCTCTGGACAATGAAATCTTCGGTTTCCAGCACCTCGAATTGTTTGATCGCATCATACCATTCGGCGCTGAAATGCACCCGGTATTTGCCGATGCCCCAGGAAAAACCGCCGCCCACCGACCAGGGGGAGCGATACTGCGCGGAAACGTCCTGCTGAAAATTGGCGGCGTAAATCGGGTCGCCCAGGGTGTCGCTCTTAACGCCGGAAACAGCAACATCTACCAGGGAAGAGCCATTGCCGGTAATATGCACTCCCGGAGTAGTCACCGTAATTCCCAGGGTGAACGGGTCCAGCTTCATTCCGAAGCCCGCTTTCCATAGCAGGTCGAAACTCTTGTATTCAAACTGCCGGAGAATAATGGAAGTGGCTACATCGCCTTCAGGGCTTAAGGACTGGGAAAGCGCCTGGCTGCGGGTTTTCTGGCTGCGGATGGAGAGGTATTGACTGACGCCGATAGCCATTTTGGAGGTGAGGGGATAAGACCAGCTTAAACCGCCCCAGTCATCGGATAATTTCTGGTCGGAAGTTAACTCCCCGGCTACGCGTTCCTGGCCGTTCAATACCTCCCGCACGGTTCCCTGCTGTCCATCGATGCCGAAATTCATGCGCTGGCGGGTCAGAATCGAATAGGAAAGTTTATGCTTCTTCAGCCATTTGAAGGTAAACGACCCGGCGAAGAGGCTGGGCGCCGACTCTATGTTGGATGATGTCAGATCCAGATTGCTTTCGCTCACGTTTTTTAGCGTCAAGGCGTCGTATTGATACACTTTCCCGCTGAGGAGAATCTCCGGGGCGGAAAACAGACCCAGCGCCGCCGGGTTGTAAAAAGTGGCCGCCATGTCGGAAACGCTGCCGATTACCGCCCCGCCTAAGAGCAGGGAGCGCGTTCCGTACTGGATATTCCAGTAATGGCTGTCCTGGGCGGGGATTTCCATTATCGAAAACAGGAGTACAATCAAAACGTAGATTCTATTCATAAATGTTGGCCTTTCAGGTTTAGGTTAAATTTCGCGGCTTTTTTTTCTTCGCCGGGATTTCGGAGGTTCTTCCGAGCGGTTGGCAAGGGGACCGGGATTCTGCGCCGGCGGCTCGTACCATTTCTCTTTGGGCACCCACACCGGCGCCCCGGGATCGGACTCGTAGTGCGGCGACATGATCTGCACCCCGTATTCGTTGAAAGTATCCTGGATATTGGCGTGCAGCGCCGCCAGGGTCGGGAGCCTTTTCTCCGGCTGCTCCAGGTAGGCGTTAATCTGGTATTCCACGTAGAAGTCAGAGAGGGCCACCTGGCCTACGAAAGGCGCCGGCTGCTTGCGCAGGCCGGGAGTGCGTTCGGCGGCCAGGATCAGCAGCGCGTGAACCTGCCGCCAGGGCACGGAATATCCGATAGTCACGGTAGTATAAAGGATAACCCCCTCGCTGCCGGCCAGGCGGGAATAATTCTTCACGTCGGTGGCAAGAATAACGGAATTGGGAATAGTAATCTCTTCACGCTTAATGGTTTTGATTTTAGTCGAGAGGATTCCCAGGGAGATCACGAGGCCTTCAATCTCGCCGATGCGCACGTAATCCCCGGCCTTGAGGGCCCGGGAATATATGAGAATGATGCCGCTCATCGCCTGGTTAACTACCCCGGAGGAGCCGATGGAGAGCATTAACCCGACAAAGACGCTAAGCCCTTTAAATGCCGCGCTGTCGCTGCCGGGCAGGTAGGGATACGCCAGAACCAGGGCAAACAACCAGATTACAAAAACAATCATTCGCCGGGTGGTCTGGGCAGTTTCGGCATAAACCCACGGGAGGGATATCTGCCCTTTCTCTACCGCCGTGAAAAATGATTTGATAAAACGTATCAGCAGGCGGGTGATGAAAAAAATCAGGAGAACTGCGATTAAGCCGGGTATGGCATCGACGATCCCCAGGGCAAAATCTTGTAGCAGGGACAACATATAGCTGCGCAGGGAATCTCCCCAGGGACGGGTGTAGGGGAATCGCCTTAATGAGAAGGTGAGCCAGATGTAAGCCACAAACAGGCCCGCCGCCCAGGTCAGGACATCGGCCAGCCGCCGGATAACGGCCAGCTGCCGGTTGGTATCGATCAATTCGACGCCGCTGATGTTAACTTTGGAAATTCCTTTGCGGGCTACTTTTTCCAAAAGTTCATAGAAAGTACGATGCCCGCGGCGAATGCCTGTCAGAATGAGCAGAAACACGACGGTGGCCAATATTGTAAGCGCGATCGCCGTCAGTAGATATCCCAGGCTGCGTTCTCGCAATTCTGCTTGAATCACAAGGGTGAGGTTATCCACCGTGCGTTTGCTTACTCCTTCCAGGGTCTCCCCGGCAAGGGAATCCAGGTCGGCGGGACTGATTACAAAAATACCGCTGTTGCCCATTTGGATCAGCATTCCTTGCGCGACTGGCAAAGCGGCGACATCATGTTTCTCCGCGGTATCGAGTAATTCGGCAATTCTCTCGCGCATTTTCTCTACCCGTTCTGCGGGAGAGTGCCCCATCATAGAGGCGCGGAATACTGCGATCAGGCGGTTTTGGATGATGAGGGTATCGGCTTTGATTGCCGGGGCGGGGCTTAAGCCTATTTCCGCCATGACAGAATCTGCCGTTACAGGCCAGGCGGCGATGAAAAACGGGGAGAACAGCACTGCCAATCCCGCTGCCGCTGCAATTCTAAGCAAATAACACCGCAACGTCTGGGTGAACATCATTGTCTCCACTATTTAGGCCCAATTTGTTTTTTGCTAAATAACAATGAACAGCCCGCCCCCGGCAAAGCCCTGGAGGATGGCGGAACCCCCGCTCATGCTAACGCTGCATCCGCTGCCGCTGCTGCACCACAAGCCGCCCCCGGCCCACTGGATGGGGAGCAGCAAATTGGCTTGCAGGCGCAGCCCCACTCTTTCCGATGCATAAATTTTTACTCCCAGGCCCAGGTTAACGGAAAAGAGCCATTCACTGTCGATATCGGAGCCTTTGGGATCAAAGAGGGTGGCGCCCAGGGTGAACAAGCCAAAGGGCATGATGTTTCCCTCCCGTACCCCCTTCATCCCGCCGACCTGGAAGTAATTCACGCTCATATCGAACAGGGCGCTTTTGGAGCCGGTCATATTCTCTTGCAGCTCCAACCGGCTATCCTGCCGGTAATACAACATAACCGCCTGAATCTCGCCCGGCACGGATATATCCAGTTCCACCCCCCAGGAGTCGGAATCTTTTATGCTAACCTCCCCGGCAGCGGCACCGAGGCTGCCGCCGAATTGCCAGCCGTACAGACCGGCCAGTTCGATCCCGCGGGTTGCGCCGCTGCCGCGGTCATAGGTGGATAACCCCTGCGCCTTTGCGGGAAGATTTCCCAACAGAATGAAGATCGCAAAACCTAACATGCTTCCGGAGATCAATGCCTGCCTGTCCCCGGGTTTGCAGGTAATTCCTTTTACGCCGTTTTTCATGATGATTCCTTGTTGACGCCGGCCCTCCAAAATGGCAGGCGCGTAAGATTAGTCATCTATTTGCATCCACCTGGGCTTTTGTCTTCTGCGGAGAGGTTCCAAAGATGTAGTCCCACAGCGGAGAACTCACCCCGAAACTGCGCTTCTCATCTTGAAAATGGTGGCGAATATGATATTTCCGCAGGTAAAGAGCGATACCCCGTTTCATCGAAAAATGATGGGTCGCGTAATGAATCATGTCGTAGCACAAATAGCCGAAAACAAAGCCGGCAAAAAACGGTTCATGGTAGGGCCGGCCGATCAGCCAGTAAAAGAGGGAATAGAAAAGGAGCGCGAGGGGAATGCTGACCGCCGGCGGCATCACCAGTCGTTTGGAATCATTCGGATATTCGTGATGTATGCCGTGGAACGTATAAAAAATGCGCTTCCAGAATTCTTTTCGCGGTTCAAAGTGAAACAAAAACCGGTGCAGCAGATACTCGGTTAGTGTCCAAACCAGCATACCGGCAAAGAATAACAGCACGATACCACCGGTTGAAACCAAAGAATCGCTGGCTGCTCGATACAAAAAGTAAATAACTAATGGCAGGTATATAATAACCGGCACGCCGGGGTGCACCCGGCTGAAAAATTCCAGAAAATCGTTTTTAAACAGGCGCACGGTTTCATCCTTATTGCTGACAACTCGATAGGCCATTTTTGTCTCCTCCTTTGGTTTTTATTCTGGGGGTCGAAAAAATGCTGCACTATTTTTTCCAACCCCCTTGATTTTGTTAGTAAGACGACCAGGCAAAGCCGACATTGAACCCCAAGTAAGAATAGGGTCCCCGGCCATAACCCTCGAAAGCGTAGTTGTAACGGACGTTCAACAGCAGGGTGGCGCTGCTTTGCAAGGGCAGCAAAACCCCGATTTCCGGGGCCAATCCCCAGTTCCAGCCGTCATCCTCGAAAGAGAATACCCCGATGTCCAACCGCTGGATCATATAAT
>WYBG01000533.1 GCA_011526015.1 Deltaproteobacteria bacterium
CTCTTTGTCGCGGCGCAGCGCGTTCAGCTCCCCGGCGCGTTCCACCAGGATGAACAACTCCTCTAAGTTGAAAGGCTTGATCAGGTAATCATACGCCCCCAATTTCATGGAGGCGATGGCGTTTTCCACCGTGGCGTTGCCGGTCATCATAATCACCTGGATTTCCGCTGAGGCCTCTTTCAACTCCCGAAGAATTTCCACCCCGTCGCGGTCCGGCAAAACAATATCCAGCAGCGCTACCTCGAAACGCTCTTTGCGGCTTAACGCCAGAGCCGCAGCGCCGCTGGCGGCTTCGCTTACCTGAAATCCCTTCCGTTGAAAGAGATTGGCCAGGCGTTGGCGAAAAGATTCTTCGTCATCGACGATTAGTATTTTTAGCATGAGGGCAGGGTTTCCTGGTGATTGGCGATTTTCAATTGCCAATTGTCAATTGCTAACTGATGTTACGCATTTTGCCACAGAGACACAGAGAACACAGAGTTTTAATCACTTTTTTAATGTTTTTGCTTCTCAGTACGGGCTTAGGCTCAATAAATATTTGATTTTCTCTATGCCCTCTGTGACTCTGTGGCGAATTCTTTTGGCCTGCGTAACATCAGTTGCTAATTGGCAATTGGCTTTTATCCTTTTCGTTGATCGGCAGCACCACCTTAAAGGTAGTTCCCTTGTTCAATTGCGACTCCACTTCGATGCGCCCGCCGTGGTTTTTAACGATCCGCAGGCTGATGGGCAGGCCCAGGCCGGTTCCGTATCCTAACGGTTTGGTAGTAAAGAAGGGTTTGAAGATGTTCTCCAGGTTTTGGGGAGCGATGCCGAATCCCTCGTCGATCACCTTCACCCAGATAAAATCCGCATTTTCCCTCCCGGAAGCGACCGCGATGCTGGGGCCGGCGGGGGTGAACTCGATGGCGTTCAAAATCAAATTCAAAAACACCTGGGAAAGCGCGTCCGGATCTGCGGAAATTTCCAGCAAATCTTCGGCCAGGCTCAGGCGGATTTCCTTTTGTTCCTTGCGGGCTTTGTATTTCACCAGCATCACCACGTTGCGCAGGAGGTGGTTGACGTCCACCGCCGCCCGCTGCTGCTCCGATTTGCGGGCCAAATTCAGCAGCCCGGTGGTGATGCGCTTGCAGCGGTGAATCTCGTTTTTGATGTACTCCAGGTTCCCGGTAATCTCGGCATCGAAACCCTGGTCGCTGTAGAGATGCGGCGCAGCAATGCTTTCGGCGATTTCCTGCACGCACACCGCAATGGCGCTGAGGGGGTTATTGATCTCGTGGGCGGTGCCGCTGGCCAGCTCGCCCACCGCGGCCAGCTTGCTGGACTGGATCAGGTGAAGCTGCAATTCTTTTTCTTCCGTAACGTCTTGAAAAAGCTCCAGGAACTGGTCCGCTTTGCCGTTTTCATCAGGCAGGGGAGCGGAAGTGATCCGGAAATAGCGCACCTCCTGCTCGTTCAGGCTGAATTCTACTTCCCCGCTTTCGATTTTGCCGGTTTTCAGACTGTGCGCGGTGGGGCACTCCTCGCAGGAACGGTGCCCGTTCCAGATTGCGGCGTGGCATTTTTTCCCTTCCAGCGTTTTCAGGGGGCCAAACCATTGCTGGCTGATCTTGTTCATCCAGACAATCCGGCGCTGGTCATCTAATAATACCAGCCCGGCGTTGATTCCCTGGAGAATTTTGGAAAGTTTATCTTTTTCCTGCTCCAACTCTTTGTTCAGCCGCTGGATGTTTTCCCGGTCGAGGCGCTCTTTACGGGAGAGCAAACCCATCGCCGCGGCCGCCAAAAAGAAAAAACCGATTCGCAGCGCCAGGGTGAGCGGGTCTGCCGGAGCGCTATTCTCACTTCCGGCAAGCAGGTAAATCAGCGAAGAGACCGCGGCTACCCCCAAACCGGGCAATAATCCGAAATAGAAAGCATGCAGCGCCACTAAAAGCGGAAAGGCCAGTAGAAACTCGCTCTCAAAACCGCCGGTGAGATGCACCAGGAAGTAGAGAAACAGCAAATCCAGGAAGAGCGCGCCGGTATAAACAGTTCTAATCTTTAAGGGGGTGAAGAAAATCAGCAGGTAGAGAACGATGCTGTAGAGGCAGAAAAATGCGAAAGTGCGAATCAAGGCGGTCTGATGCAACGGGGAAAGGACAGCCAGGGAAATCCACGAGATTCCCCCGGTGATGGTAATGACGCGCAGCACCGCAAAAAGCTGATCCACGCTGCTGAATTTTTTGAACCCGGGAAGCATGGCGCCTCACTCAAAAAATATTGCCTTGCAAGAAAGTTGGCAACCCCGGTGCCCGGAGTTGCGCTCCAGCGCTTATCTTTAGGGGGTGAGATAATATTAAATCCCTTGCTTTTTCCTATATGCCTGAATTATCAAGGCTTCTCAAAAAGAAATCGGGAAGTTATTTTATCTCACCCGCTTAATTTTTCACTGAAATTTAACCATAACTATGCTTTAAATGCAAAGCTTTAGAAGATTTGCGAAGAAATGGCATCCCGTCTTGCGGGATAGCGATCCTGCAGGCCGGGCAAATTTTTGAAAGTATGGTAAATCAGCAAAATATTTGCGATAATTACCCCTGGTGATTTGCTCATGAAAAACGGGGAAGAAATGGGTTCGGAGCCTCAATCACGAAATCACGGCCGCGCTGCGGAAGCCAATCGCGTTACCTGGGTAGGATTATGGCTAAACCTGATTCTAACCATTTTCAAATTTATTGCCGGGGTAGTGGGGCGCAGCAGCGCCATGATCGCCGATGCAGCGCATTCCTTATCTGATTTTGTCACCGACGTGGTGCTGTTGATCAGTTTCCGCATCGTCAGCAAGCCGGTTGATAATACCCATGATTACGGCCACGGCAAGTTCGAGACCCTGGCGAGTAATTTTGTGGGCGCAACGTTGTTGTTAGTGGGGCTGGGAATTCTATTTTCCGGGGGAGCGAAAATTTATTCCGCGTTCCGGGGAGAAATTTTGCCGCAGCCGGGGTGGATCGCCCTGCTGGCGGCCGTGGTTTCGATAGCGGTCAAGGAATTTCTATATCGTTACCAGGCGGGGGTGGGCAGGCAAATCAACAGCAGCGCGGTCGTCGCCAACGCCTGGCACCACCGTTCTGATGCCCTGTCCTCTATCGCTACCATGTTCGGCATCGCCGGGGCGATTTTTTTGGGAGAAAAATGGCGGGCGTTAGACCCCATCGCAGCGATCCTGGTCAGCCTGCTGATCATCAAAGTTGCCATTCCCATTTTCTGGAGCAGTTTGAAGGAGTTGTTAGAAGCCTCGCTGGACGATGATACGGAAAAGAATATCCTGGAAACGGCCGGTTCGGTGCCCGGGGTGATCGATCCGCACAACTTGAGAACCCGGCGGATCGGGAGTTACGTTGCGGTGGATCTGCACATCCGGGTGGACAAATCCCTGAACATCGTGGAAGCGCACGATATTTCCAGAAACGTGGAATTGAAGCTGAAAGATTTCCTGGGTGCGGAGTCGTTTATTTACGTGCACGTGGACCCGGCGGAGGGGTGAGAAGTTGAAAGTGAGGAGTAAGAAGTGAGAAGTGAGAAAACTTGCCCCGGGAATGGGGGGATGGCAATAATTTAAAAGTAAATGGAGGATAGAACATGAAGCTATTTCAGTTCACGCTATTGGCGTTGTGGGTTTCCGCCGTATCTTTCGGGCAGCAGCCGGAGAGCGCTTCCGCTCTGAAAATCGAAAGAGCGGTGGTGGCTACTGCGGTGGAAAACCGTGAGCCGGCAGGAGAGGGAAGTGAGTTTCCCGCCACGGTCGGTTCCCTGGTCTGTTTCACGGAAGTGCATGGGGCGGAAGGAGAAACTTCGATTAGTCATGTCTGGTACTTCGGCGAGCAGGAAATGGCGCGGGTAAAACTGAATGTCCGGGCAGTTGTTTGGCGCACCTGGAGCCAGAAAACCATTGTCGATACCTGGAAGGGCGACTGGCGGGTAGAGGTGGTGGACGAGAACAACACCGTTCTGGCAATGGTGAAGTTCAAGCTCATCTGAAAAGGGAAGAAGGGCGCTTGGCTTTAATTGCCAATGATTGATATCCGATAGATCAGGAAGAATGGATCTCAGAGGATATAAAACGCATTAGGGTAGTGGCGAACCTGGTGCTGCTCCTCGGTGCCGTCCACGATCACCGCGTCGAAGCGGTAGTTGGCTTCCAGACCGGGGTTTTGCTGAATGAAGTGGGAGGCGATTTTATAGAGTTGGCGCTGCTTGGAGGGCGTGATCCGCTCCTCGGGGGGGCCGAATGCGGCAGACCTGCCGGTTTTCACCTCCACGAATACCACCCAGTCGCCCTCGCGGGCAATAATATCGATTTCCCCCCGCTCGGCGCGGAAATTGCGCATCAGGATGGTAAAACCCTTTTCGATGAGGAAGCGAACCGCGACCTCCTCTCCCCAGGCGCCGAATTCTTTGCGAGATTGTGGCATTTTTTATCACCTACCGATTTTTGGGAGGAAAATTTTGCGAGGTATTCGAGTTATCCTGGTTTCTTTAACCGCTTAATGAGAGCAGAAAATTCCGCAGAAGTATTTGCTAAAGCTTTGGCATCTAATTTTTTGAGCAATTCTACCCCGTGCTTTACTTTATGGTATCTCCCTCGCTTTGAATTTTTGGTAAGCTCCACTAAAAAATTGTCCGGCTCAGAAATACTTTCCGCATTATTCGTTTTGATTTTTTGCGATATTTTTTCTCCATAATAGTCATCCAGAATGGCTGGCTGAGAGATAAACCAGGATTCCATTTCCTGGATCATGAAAAAGACCTCGGCCTTGTAGTCTTCTAATTTATTTTCAGAAATTTTTTGATCTTTCTCCGACCCCGGCGCATCGAGATCGATTAACAAAAAACCGTATCTCGATATGATGTTATTCTTAAAAGCCTGGATGGTCCTCCGCCCGTCGTCTCCCATTTTGATTCTTGGCATATTCCCTTCAAGCAACTGAACCAGAAGTTTATGAAAGCCCTCCCTGAGATTTCCATTAATATCCTCCGAGCTTCCTTCAATGAACAAAATTTTTTCTACCACCTGTTTCCTCCCAAATCGCCCTGCCGCCACATTTTCCCGGTAGAAAACTCCTCATACCAACCTTTAAAATTCTCTTCAGTATATCGATTAACAATAGTCGCATTCTGGTCGTCTTTCTCGAAAATGAGGATACTCTCCAAACCGAAGGCATTGAGTAAATTTTCAGAATGCGTTGCAATAATAAATTGGGTTTCACCAGAGACTTCTTGAACAGCATTGACAATATTCAAAATCATATCCGGGTGCATTCCCAATTCAGGCTCATCAATGCATACCAGGTTTCCTCTCTCGGGGTTGAAAAAAATAGATAATAAACAGAGATAGTGTAGAGTTCCATCAGATATGTTGCTAACGTGGATGGATTTGTCCAGGCCTTTTTCTTCCAGCATCAGTTCGATATTTCCGCCTATAAAATTAAAATCAATGTCACTAAAGTTTTCGTTAACCTCATTCAGCTTTTTCTGAATTATCTTAAAATGTTTTTTATGGTTTATTCTTAAGGTATTCAAGATTTGCGGGAGATTAGAGCCATCCGGGAAAAGCCTTTTTTCTGAGGTGGGTAACATGGGTTTTCTAATGCGGCTATTCGGCGTGGTGTCGAAATATTCATAGACAACGCATTCGCTAATCGCCTTTCTAATGACGTGCTGTATCAAGAAGCGATCCGGGTCCTTGACCTGGTTCAATGCCAATTCCTGGGGATCAAAATCAGAGTATTTCACTAATTGAGGGTTGTTACCATTTTCTTCGGGTTTACCGAAGAGGTATCCGTGGCCGTTATGAAATTTTAAGTAGATAAACTCCTTCTGACCTTGAGGGCGCTGATATATTTCTTCAGTGAGATAGTAGTTTCCCAGGCCGGAAGTTTTGTTGATTGTAATTTTGTAGTATATGTCATCTCTAAAAGAGAAACCCACCTTCTTTTCATCCTTGAAGAAGGAACCGGACTTCCTTACAGCCTCTGCATCAAGAAGATATTCAATAACAATATGCTGCTGCCCGGAAGTATCTTCCAGATCGCGAAAGTATATAGTGTCGAAACCGCCCCAGTTATCCAGTATCAGTTTTGATAAGCCCGAACCCGCCACACCCTCCCTGAGGAGTTTTATCGCTTTCAGGAAATTGGTTTTCCCGGACCCGTTTATTCCGATGAGGATGTTTTCCTTGCCGGAAAGATTGATAATCGTGTCCTTAAAACTCAGAAAATTTCTGAAGCTAATAGACTTTATCATATTTATTTCCTTGCAATTGGCCTGGCTAAATCTAAATTCAAAATTAGCGATTTGAAATTGATTTGTTGAACTTTCAAAACTCGAAACTCAAATTCATGCCGTTTGCAACCGGTAAGCCTTCAAGGTGTTTTTGAGCAGCATGGCAATGGTCATCGGGCCTACCCCGCCCGGCACCGGGGTAATGTAGCCGGCCTTTTCCGCCGCTTCTTCGAACGCCACGTCGCCCACCAGGCGATACCCCTTCGGGTTCGGCGCTTCCACGCGATTCACCCCCACGTCGATTACCACCGCGCCTTCCTTCACCATATCCCCGCGGATCAGTTCCGGCTGGCCGATGGCCGCGACGAGTATATCCGCCTGGCGGGTAAAACGGGAGAGATCCCCGGCCGCGGAGTGCGCCACGGTGACCACCGCGTTGGCGTGGGGATGTTTTTGCATCAACAAATTGGCCAGCGGTTTCCCCACAATGTTGCTCCGCCCCACGATAACCGCGTGTTTGCCGGCCGGAGAGATGCCCTGCCGTTTCAGCAATTCCATGATCCCGGCGGGAGTGGCCGGCTCAAAAACCGGCCTCCCCATGGCCAGACGCCCCACGTTGAAGGGATGGAAGCAGTCCACGTCCTTCTCCGGGGTAATGGACTCGATGATTTTTTGAGTGTCGATATGTTTTGGCAGGGGTAACTGCACTAAAATGCCGTGAAACGTTTCATCGCGGTTGAGTTGGGCGATGCGCTCCAGAAGCTGCGATTCGGATATGCTCGCGGGGAGGGTTTCGGTAATGGAGTGGATCCCGGCCTCTTCACACGCCTTGCCTTTGCTGCGCACGTACACCCGGGAGGCCGGATCGTCTCCTACTAAAATGACTGCCAGCCCCGGCGGCCGGTCCCGCAATTTGAGAGCGGCGACCTCCTCCCGCACCTCTTCGCGAACCCCGGCGGCGATGCTTTTTCCGTCAATGATCTGCGCCTTCATTGAATAGTTCCGCTTTGCTGGTATTCAAGCGATATATACGCAATGCTTTCCCGGTGGCGTCATCGATGTCGATTACCACCCCGTTCAAGCGCATATTGCCTTTTGCGACCGCATAATACACGTAGGATTGCAGCAGGAAGCGTTCGATGGCGCGGGGAGTTTCCATTCCGATGACCGAATCGATCGGGCCGGTCATGCCGGCGTCGGTGATATAGGCGGTTCCGTTGGGGAGGATTCGTTCGTCCGCGGTTTGCACGTGGGTGTGGGTGCCGATGATGGCGGAAACTTTGCCGTCGAAGTGCCAGGCCAGGGCTTGTTTTTCCGCGGTGGCTTCGGCGTGGAAATCCAGCACCACCAGGGGGGTTTCGCTGCGCAGCCGCCGGATTTCTTTCTCCCCAACCTTGAAGGGGCAATCAATGGAATACAAAAAACTCCTTCCCTGGAGGTTCAGCACGGCAATTTTACGCCCGTCCGGCAGCCTGAAGATATTGGAACCGATTCCTAAGTTTCCCTCGGGATAGTTATGGGGGCGCAAGAGGAAACCGGCGTAATCCACCAGCACTTCCCGTTTCCGCTGGTCCCAGATATGGTTGCCGGAGGTGATACAACCCACCCCGCTCTCTTGTAGGCGCTTCACCTGCCTGGCGGTAATTCCCTTTCCTTTGTCGGTGTTTTCGCCGTTGACGATAGTGAACTCGATTTTGTGGTCTAAGCGAAGGCGCGGGAGCAAGTCTAAGGTTAATTCCAGCGCGTCTTCACCGACAATGTCTGCAATGAACAAAATTCGCATTACTTTTGCCTTTTACCTTCTCCCTTGTACCCTATGTCGCGTATCCAAAAGCCCGGTATTCCCGGATGACGGTCACCTTGATCTGGCCGGGGAATTCGATGTTCATCTGGATTTTTTTGGCGATCTCCCGCGCCAACTCCCGCGCCTGAAGGTCATCCACCTTATCGGTTTCCACAATGATGCGGACTTCCCGACCGGCTTGAATGGCGTAAGACTGTTTCACGCCGGCAAACTGGCGGGCGATCTGTTCCAGATCGTTCATCCGTTTAATAAAGCTCTCCAGGGATTCCCGGCGAGCGCCGGGCCGGCTGCCGGAAATCTTATCCGCCGCCGCCACCAGCAAGGTGATCGGGGAGATCGCCTCCCGGTCGTCGTGGTGCGCTTCCGCGGCATTCACGACCACGGGGTTCTCATTGAATTTCCGGAGCAAATCCGCCCCCAGCGCCGCGTGGTCGGATTCGGAGAGGCTCTCCAGCCCCTTGCCGATATCGTGGAAAATACCGGCCCGTTTGGCTAATTTTACATCCAGCCCCAATTCTCCGGCCATAATTCCGCACAGGTAGGCCACTTCTTTGCAATGATTCAGCACGTTTTGGCCGTAGGAGGTGCGGTATTTCAGTTTTCCTAACACTTCTGCAAGCTCCGGGGCAACGCCATGGATGCCCATTTCCAGCAGAGCCTGCTCCCCGGATTCCCGCAGCGATTCTTTCATCTCCTGGGCGGTCTTATCGACCACCTCCTCGATTCGGGCCGGATGGATTCGCCCATCGAAAATCAATTTTTCCAGGGCGATCTTTGCAATTTCGCGGCGATAGGAATTATAGGAGGAGAGCACCACTACCTCGGGCGTGTCGTCGATGATCACGTCCACCCCGGTAATCATTTCAAATGCCCGGATGTTGCGGCCTTCCCGGCCAATGATCCGCCCCTTCATATCATCATTCGGGAGGGTAATGACCGACACGGTGGATTCTACCGACTGCTGCGCGGAGATTTGTTGGATCGCCTGCACGATGATTTCCATGGCTTTGCGGCCGGCTTCCAGGCGAATTTGTTCCAGCAAATTGTGCGCGTTTCGCAGCCCTTCCTCCCGGGCCGCATTCTCCATATCTTTCAGCAAAATCTGCTTGGCTTCTTCCCGGGTCAGGCCGGAGATATCTTCTAATTTTCGAATCTCTTCGGTGATGAGCTGGTTCAGTTCCGCAGTCTTTTGCTTGATATAGGTATCTTTATCTTTTAGCTGCTTCTCCAGATAACCAACTTCTTTTTCCTTCTTGGCGACATATTCCCCTTTCCGGTCTATGTCAACCTCTTTCTGGTCCAATTCCCGCTCTAACTGCCGCAGATGGGTGCTTCTTTTCTCGAACTCATTTTCTAACTTTTGTTTCTGGTCATATATCTCTTCCTGGGCTTCGACCAGTTTTTCTTTTCTTAATGTTTCCGCCTCTTTTTCCGCATCTGCGATAATCGTTTTTGCCGATTTCCTGGCATTTAGAAGGGTTTTGTCCGAGGTCATTTTCAGGAACAGAAAGAGCCCGCCGCCGCCAACCAGGATGCCCACCAGTAGCGCGATGCCCCAGTCCATTATCTTCACCTCCGGTTATTTGCGGTTGGAGTATGATTCGCAAAGACCCCAGTTTAGTGTTATAGTTGAAGACCACCATACGGAACACGTAATTGCGTAATGCGTATTGCGTAACAAAAACGGAATATGCACTGCGCATTACGTTACCGCCCTTCCCCCCTTAAATAAAAAAATCCCTGCGCCGCCTGGTGGCTTTGAAAAAGAACCGTTATGAACACGGTGGGTGTCTGCCTAAACGGATCATGCTTCCTTCTGCAAGGAAGGCCTGCAATAGACGCCTAGAGTCAAACTCCCTTTTTCATGGTGTTGGTTCTTTCCAAATACAACACCAGGGCCGGGGCAGGGATTATTCCGACACTTCTACGTATCGTCTTACATGCTTATCTACGTTGTCGCAAAGTTCCTTACTTTTAACTTCGATACTTTCGAATATTTTCAGCGTATGCTCGTACTGGTTCTTTAATTGAAAATACTCATCAGCAATATTCAGCGCCACTAACACAGCAATCTTGGTTTGCGACGTGACATTCGTGTTATCAAACAACCTTTGAATCTTTTCGTCCACGTATTTCGCGATTTTTTTGACATATTCAGGATCTTTGTCGGATTTCAGCGAATAATCGGTTCCGAAAATTTGCACCTTTACGGCGTTTCTGGCAGTTGAATCGTTCATATTCGCTTCTGTTGCATTCTGAAAAATGTCATCACCAAAGTAATATTATAATTCGATCTTTTCAAGTTTGACTGCAAGGCGTTCCATTTTGTTCTTTATGAGTTTTTCTCTCTCCTTTAATAGTTTATTCTCTCTTCTGAGGTTATGGATTTCGCTCTCTAATCCGGAAATCCGCTGCGAAAAATTACTTCCCCGGTATTGCTCCAACTCCGTGCGCAAACCCTGGTTTTCCTGCTCCAGGGCAGATAATATCTCCAACAGTTTATTTAACCTGGCGGACAGCAGGCTGAAGGATGAAGGTTCTTTCGCCATAGCTTCCTACGACCTGAGACGCGCTCCGAAGGTTTTTTCCAAGGCCCGTAAGATATTATCTATCGCTTCGTTAACTTCATTCTCGGTTAAGGTTTTTTCATTCGCCTGAAAAATAAGCCGGAAAGCAAGGCTCTTTTTTTCGGGATCGATTTGTTTTCCGCTATACACGTCGAAAACAAACGCTCTGCGCAGGTATTTTCCCCCTTCTTTTTCGATGGCGCTGATCAAATCTTCCGCCGCCGTCGCCCGGTCGATGACCACCGCAAGGTCGCGCCCCACGGCGGGAAATTTGGGAATCTCCCGGTACTTCTTTTCCGCCCGGGTCAGGTGATAAATTTTTTGGAGATCAAGCTCCGCAACATATACCGGGGTTTCGATATCGAAATGTTTTTGCAGGTCGCTGCGAGCCTTGCCGAAATAACCGATCTCCTCTTCCCCGGCTAAAATTCTGGCCGCCTGACTTTCAACGGCAAAGTTATCATAAGCAATAAATCCAAGATTGTCAAGTGAAATTTTGCCCGCAAGACCCTGGATAAAGCCCTTAATATCATAGAAATCAAAAAGCTGGCGATCCGAGTACCAGGCGCTTCCCTCCCGCAAGCCGGCCAGGGCCAGGGCCAGGTGATACTGCTCCCGGGGCTGCCGGGTAATGTCCCCGGGATGGTAAAAAATCTTATTGATTTCGAAGATCGCCAGGTCGCCGGTCTGCCGGTTGAGGTTCCATTGCAACACCCCCATCAGGCTGGGGATCAGGCTGTTCCGCATTCCGTCCATTTCCGGGTTGATGGGGTTCAGAATCGGGTAGATCGGCTGCCCGGTCAATTTTTCCCAAACCCGGCAATTGATCATGCTGTTGGTGACCACCTCCTGCAATCCCATGCCGGTCAAAATATTCTTCAGCTCATCTAAATAATCATCAAAGGGGTTGAAAACGGTTTGATAGGGGATGGCGGTTTTTTCAGAGACCGGGATTTTGTCATAACTGTAGCGCCGGGCGACCTCTTCCGCAATATCCGCGGTTCGCTGCACGTCCGGGCGGAAGGTCGGAACCACGACTTTTCCGCTCCGTACCGTCAGTTCGATTCCCGCCAGCAGCGCCTCCATCTCCTCCGCGGTAAGCGCCGTTCCTAACAGTTTATTGATTTGCTCGGCTTTGAGGTCGATCTCCACCGGGTGAATGGCGCGGGGGTAATTGTCCACCACTCCCCGGCAAACTTCCCCGCCGGCCAGCTCCGCCATCAGTTGCACGGCGCGCGACTGGGCGTAAATGACCCCATTCGGATCCGCCCCGCGCTCGAAACGCTGCGAGGCCTCGGAATTGATGCCTAAGTAGCGCACGCTTTTGCGGATGCTCTCCGGCTGGAAATAGGCGCTCTCTAAGAGGATATTGGCCGTTTTGGGGTGTACTTCCGAATTCAGGCCGCCCATGATGCCGCCGATGGCCACGGGGCGCGCGGCATCGCAAATCAGCACCGTTCCCCGGCGCAGCTCCCGTTTTTTCTCGTCTAAGGTGATGAACAACTCCCCGTCTTCGGATTCCCGCACGATGATCTTGCCCCCTTCCAACAGGTCGTAATCGAAAGCGTGCAGGGGATGGCCGGTTTCCATCATCACGTAGTTGGTAATATCCACGATGTTGTTGATGGAGCGCATGCCCACCGCTTCCAATCGCCGCACCATCCAGTCCGGGGAAGCGCCGATCTTCACGCTGCGAATCAGGCGGGCGGCGTAGCGGGGGCAGCTCTCCGGGCAGAGAATCTCTACCGCCACGCTGCCGGAAGCGGATTCGGAAGTTTCCGGAAAGCGGGGTTCGGGAAGTTGCAACCGTTTCCCGGCAATCGCCGCCACTTCCCGGGCGATCCCGATGTGAGACAACGCATCCGGGCGGTTTGGGGTAACGCTGAGATCGATCACGTAATCGGTTTCGAAGCGCAGCGCCTTTGCCAGCGCTTCCCCGGGGGGCAGGCCCTCCGGCAGCACCCAGATTCCCTGGGAGTCATCCTCCAGGCCAAGCTCCCGGCGGGAACAGATCATCCCTTCCGAGCTAACCCCGCGAATTTTCGCTTTTTCGATAGTCAACCCGATGGGCAGGCGGGTTCCGATTCTCGCCACCGGCACCACCTGCCCCTCCGCCACGTTGGGCGCGCCGCAAATGATCGTCAGCGGCTCCGCTTCGCCCACCGTTACGGTGCAGACGGTCAATTTATCCGCGTTGGGATGCTTCTCCCTTTTGAGCACCTTTCCCACCACCACGCCGGGATAATCCAGCCGTTTTTCCACTACGTCTTCAACTTCGAAACCGGCCAGGGTCAGTTTTTCCGCCAGGGTCCGGGCATCGAAATCGAACTCTACAAACTCTTTCAACCAAAGATAGGAGATTTTCATGGGATTTTTCTAAGGTTAATGTTCATGTTGGCGCATAGTGCATGAGGCATAGCGTAATGGAGAGAATTGCGATGCGCCATGCACTATGCTCTCTGCGCCTAAAACTGCGCCAATACCCGCATATCATTATCGAAAAGGGTGCGAATATCGCTGATCCCGTATTTATTCAACGCGATGCGGTCGATGCCCATCCCGAAAGCCCAGCCGCTGTATTTTTCGGGGTCGATTCCCACCCCTTCCAACACGTTGGGGTGCACCATCCCGCAGCCTAACAGCTCCATCCAGCGCCCGCCCTTGCTGGATTCCCACCAGATATCCATTTCGGCGCTGGGCTCGGTGAAGGGGAAAAAGCTGGGACGAAACCGCGCCCGGAGGTCTTTTTTGTGAAATAACTGCTGCGCAAAGACCGACAAAACCGCTTTCAGATCGCCCATGGTAACGTTTTCATCCACGCAAAGCCCTTCCACCTGGTGGAAAAAGGGGGAGTGGCTGGCGTCCGGGGTATCCCGCCGGTACACCCGTCCCGGGGCAATAATCCGCACCGGGGGTTTTTGCTTCAGCATGGTGCGAATTTGCACCGGCGAGGTATGAGTTCTCAGTACCAACTCCTCCGAAATATAGAGGGTATCCTGCATGTCCCGGGCCGGGTGGGTTTTTGGTATATTCAGCGCTTCGAAGTTGTAGTAATCGGTTTCCACTTCCGGGCCGTCGGCCACGGCAAACCCCAGGCGCTCGAAGATGGTCTTGATCTCTTCCCGCACCAGGGTGACCGGGTGCTTGCGGCCGATCCGCGGGGTTCTTCCCGGCAGGGTAAGATCGATTTGGTCTTCCCGGCGGACCGCGGCATAGCGGGATTTTTTCTCCTCGATGGCCTGTTCCGCCAGGGTGCGTAATTCGTTCAACAATTTGCCGATTTCCGGGCGATGTTGAGGCTCAACCTGTCCCAGGCCCCGGAAAAGTTCGGTCACCTGGCCTTTTTTGCCCAGGTAGCGCACCCGAAAATCCTCGGCGGATTTAGCATCATTGATAGCATCTGCTTCTTGCAGCAGTTGCGCCTTTACTTTTTCGATCTGTTCTTTCATAACGCGTTCCTTCCAGGCGTAAAACGTAAAACGTAATACTTAAAACGTAATACGTAATGGGGCACTTGCCCCGTAATGCGTATTTCGTATTCCGTTTTTGTTACGCATTACGTGTCTGCCCCGTCTTTCCATCGCACAAAAAAAAGATAGGAATTGAATCCAGGATCCAATTCCTATCTTTCAAAGAAAAGTCGATTCAGGCCAGGAATTATTAACCAGCCACCTGCTCGACCAGGGATTTAAACGCTTCCGGCTCGTGCATGGCCAGGTGGGCAAGGGACTTGCGGTTCAAATCGATGTTCTTGTCCTTCAGCCCTTTAATGAACCGGGAGTAGGTAATTCCATTCAACCGGCAGGCGGCGTTAACGCGGATAATCCATAATTCCCGGAATGCGCGTTTTTTCGCTCTCCGGTCGCGATAGGCATACCGCAGGCTTTTTTCTAACTGGTCTTTGGCAACCGTGTACAGTTTACCCCGGCTCAGGCGATAGCCGCTGGCCATTCCCAAAAGTTTTTTATGCCGCCGTTTGGCGGCAACATTGTTTTTTGCGCGTGGCATTTCTTATACTCCGTTTCGTTAATGTCTTCGCTTAAATTTTCCCGGGCGAACATTTTAGCCTGGCAATGTTAAATTTTAAAAATCTTAGACAGGATGAACAGGATTAACTGGATAGATATGAGCAAAATGATCAATCCCGCAAGGCCGGGATAAATAATCCTGTTTTATCCCGTCAAAAAAATCCTAATTTAACATTGTCAAGTTAGTTCAATCACCCGATTAAAATCTACTCTTGCAGCATCGCTTTCACGCGCGGGACGTCCGCCTCGTGAACATATTTGTATTTGCGAAGCTTCCGTTTCCGTTTGGGGGATTTGGAGGTCAAGATGTGGCTCCTGAAACTTCGCCGAAGTTTAATTTTTCCAGTCGCCGATACGCGAAAGCGCTTTTTCGCTCCCCGGCTGGATTTCATTTTAGGCATATTGCAATCCTCTCGCTTTCTAATGGCATCTTTCGGTTCAAAAAACCATACTCTGCTACGATTGACAGGTTCGCCGGATCGCAGGTCGGGGAAACGATCCGCCGAAAAAGGTAAACGCCATAACCGGGTGGTTCCGGTCAGGTTTTGGGATTCATGATCATAATCATGCGCCGCCCCTCCATCTTCGCCGGCGCTTCCGGAACGCCGACGTCGGAAAGGATTTCGGTCGATTTATCCAGAATTTCTTTGCCCATTTCCTTATAAGCTAATTCCCGTCCGCGGAAGATCACTGAGAATTTCACCTTATTACGCTGTTCTAAAAACTTGCGGGCCTGTTTTAGCTTCGTTTCCAGATCATGCGTATCGGTTTTGGGACGCAGACGGATTTCCTTAATCGAGGGGGCGTGTTGTTTTTTCTTGCTCTCTTTTTCCTTCTTACTCTTTTCGTACAAGTGTTTGCCAAAATCCATAATTTTGCAGACCGGCGGAGTTGCGTTGGGAGAAACCTCAACCAGGTCGAGGCGAACACTCTCCGCTTTTTGCAAGGCTACTTTGGTTGGCAGAACGCCTAATTGTGCTCCGTCAGGGCCAATCACCCGAACCTGGGGAACTTTGATCTGGTCGTTGATCCTGGTGATTTTGTCTCTACTGATGAGAA
>WYBG01000534.1 GCA_011526015.1 Deltaproteobacteria bacterium
CCCCTTTGTCATGCCCGAATGTCTTTATCGGGCATCCACAGGCCTAAAACTTATAGATTCCCGATAGAAACATTCGGGAATGACCCAGGAGAAAGGGTTCAACAACTTAGTGCGCAATGCAGTAGTAGGGGCAGGAGCAGGGGCAGAAGCAGGGGCAGTTGAACCCGGAAGGTTTAATCCCGACATGTGAGCAGGGATGCGAACTTATTGTCGGGAGGGCAGGGGCAATATGGGGTAAATTGTCTATTGCCCTTGCAAAACTGAAGTTTTGCACTCCGGCGCTTCTTACTTCTCCAGCATCTTCGCAAATTCTTCTTCGCTCAAAATCGTGATTTCCAACTCCTTCGCTTTAGCGAATTTTGAGCCGGGGTCTTCCCCCGCCACCAGGTAATCGGTATTCTTGCTCACCGATTTGACCACTTTCCCCCCGCGCTTTTCCACCAACTCCCCGGCCTGCTCGCGGGTAAAGCGCGACAACGCCCCGGTGAATACGAAGGATTTCCCGGCGAAACGGTCGTCGGCTTCCGCCGCGCCTGGCGGGGTTTGCTCCTCGAACGGCACCCCCGCTGCGCGGAGTTTTTCCAGCACCCTCAGGTTTTCTTCCTGCTCGAAGAAATCCCGCACGCTTTCCGCGGTTTTATCCCCAATCCCGTGAATATCGTTGATCTCCTCCATGCCCGCCGCGCGCATCCGGTCGAGGGAGCGGAAATGCCGCGCCAACAGCTTCGCCGCACCCTCCCCCACGTAGCGGATGCCCAGGCCGAAGATCAACCGCGCCAGCGGGCGGGTTTTGCTCGCTTCGATGCCGTCGATGAGGTTTTGGGCGCTTTTCTCGCCCATGCGCTCTAAGCCGGCCAGATCGTCTCTGCGATTTTTCAGCGCATAGAGGTCCCCGTAGTCACTGATGAATCCCTCCTTCAGCAGCAACTCCACCATCTTTTCTCCCAACCCTTCGATGTCCAGGGCTTTGCGGGCCGCAAAATGGATGATCCGCCCCGCCACCTGGGCCGGGCAGGCCACGTTTTCGCACACTAACGCCACTTCCCCGGCGGGGCGAACGAGTTGGGTCCGGCACACCGGGCAGCGCTCCGGGGGAGTGTAGGGAACGCTGCCGGGGCCGCGCTTCTCCACCACTACCTGCACGATTTTGGGAATGATTTCTCCCCCTTTTTCGATGATCACCCGGTCACCGATGCGCACGTCTAAGCGTTCGATCTCATCCGGGTTGTGCAGGGTCGCCCGGCTGACCGTGGTGCCCAACAGCAGTACCGGCTCCAAATCCGCCACCGGGGTCACGATGCCGGTGCGCCCCACCTGCCAGCGAACGTTCAGCAGGGTAGTTTCCACCTGCTCCGTGGCGAACTTGAACGCGATGGACCAGCGGGGGCTTTTGGCGGTGGTTCCTAAGCGCTGCTGTTGTTCAAATTGATTGATTTTCACCACCACCCCGTCCACCTCGAAGGGCAGCGAATGCTTCTTCTCCCCCCACTCCCGCCAGTATTCGATGACTTCTTCCACGTCTTTGCAGCGGCGATAGTGGCGGTTTACCGGGAAACGAAGCTTCTCCAGGGTTTGCAGCGCCTCGTAATGGCTTTGCAGGGAATTTTGAGGAGCGAGGGGATCCAGGTAATAGCAGAACATCCGCAGCGGGCGGCCGGCCACGGTGCGGGCGTCCTGCAGTTTCAAAGTTCCCGCGGCGGAATTGCGGGGATTTGCGAATGGCGGCTCGCCCGCGGCGATGCGTTCCCGGTTCAACTCTTCGAATTCGGCGCGGGGGTAGTACACCTCTCCCCGGACTTCAAAGCTGTTGAAACCGGCGATAGCGGGATCGATCCGCAGGGGCAGGCTGCGGATGGTTTTGACGTTGTTGGTCACCTCGTCGCCCTGCTCCCCGTCGCCGCGGGTGACCGCCCGCAGCAGCAGGCCGTTTTCGTAGATCAGGCTCATCGCCACCCCGTCGATTTTCAGCTCGCAGACGTATTCGTAAGCTTCGCCGGGTCGCAGCAGGGAGCGCACCCGGCGGTCGAAATCGCGGATTTCCCCCTCGTTGTAGGTATTGGAGAGGCTGAGCATCGGTTTGTGGTGGCGCATCACCGGGAAAATTTTAGTCGGTTCCCCGCTCACCCGCCGGGTGGGGGAGTCCTGGCTGAGAAATTCCGGGTACTGCGCCTCCAGCTCCTCCAACCGTTTCATCAGCAGGTCGTATTCGTAGTCCGAGACCGTAGGTTGGGCCAGCACGTAATACTGGTAGTCATATTCCTGTATTTTCCTGCGCAGTTGTTCGATTTCCTGCTTAATTTTTGCCTTATTCATCGGCGATCTGTCTCCTCAACTGGTGGGTGAGAAGTTGCAAGTGAGAAGTGGCAAGTAAGAAGTGAGAAGTTGTGGTGAGGTTACTTCGCACTTGCCGCTTCTCACTTTTTCTTAGCATTATCCCTTCAAAGGGTTTAAATTGTTTCCATGAAAAGATTGCGAAGGTTGGCACTCATTCTGTTATTTGCGCTGGGAAGCGGTTGCACCAACCCCTTCGATACCCGCACGCCCGAGGAGCCGGACCCCGGCTCCGGCCCGCCGCCCCCGAACAATTTGCAAAACAACCCCGATTCCCTGCGGGCGCAGATGAAGTTGGCCTTTCAATTGAGAGACCCCCAGCTTTATGGCGACTGCTTCGTCAATCCCTTGCTCATCGGGATGGGATTTCTCTTTACCCCGGAACAGGATGAAGCCCCCCGGCTGATGAATTGGACCCTGGCGGATGAGACAAAATATTTCAGCAATTTCGTAAACGCCGGTGATTTAGTAAGCGTCGAGCTTCGAGATTCGGTAATTTCCCGGTTCGAGACCTCCCTGGACACCTTCAAAACGGAATTCAGCTATTTAATCACCGCCGAATTTAGAACAAAAACCGAACGCTATCAAGGGCGAAGTATTCTGGGCATCCTGCGCGCCCAGGCCGACCAGCTCTGGTACATTTACGAGTGGGTGGATTTGCCCGACCGCAGCGACAGCACCTGGTCCACTTTGAAAGCGAACTACCGCTGAGCAGTGGAAAAACCAAATGGAAAACCAGTTTGAAAATTTTATAAAAGTATTAGAATCCTTTGATCGGGAGGGAGTGGAGTATATTCTCATCGGCGGCGTTGCCATGGTCCTCCACGGCATGGAACGGTTAACCCGTGACATTGATATTTTCGTCAAGATAGAACCTGAAAATATCGAGAAACTTAGAAAGGCATTATACCGGGTTTTTCAGGATGATTCAATCGAAGAGATTACCTCCGGAGACTTGGATAGATACCCGGTGATCCGCTATGGAACTCCCGATAATTTCTACATCGATATTATGGCAAGAATTGGAGAGATGTTTACCTTTGAAGACCTGGAGTATGAAATCGTCGAGTATCAAGGCGCAAAGATCAAGATTGCGACTCCCGATACGCTGTTCAAACTCAAAAAAGATACCATTTGCGAGCGGGATAAAATCGATGCATTATTTTTGAGGGATCTTATTCACTTCAGAAAATCTAACCGGTCGAACAAAAAACAACTTTTCTCGAAGAGGAATTACATGCCGGTCTATAAGTATAAAACATTCGAAGAGGCCGAAAGGGCTTTATGGAATTATCACCCCGACGAGGCATATTATAAAAGGGTGGCGGAACTGTGGGCATTTGCAAACCAGCTTTCATCCATTGCTTATCCCCGGGGGATTTTTAAATACCGGAGCATTGAAGAAGCAAATAAACAAAGAGCGGAATGGGAGTTGACTTTTGCCAGAGAGTTAGTATCCAAAAGGAAATTAACCGGTCAAACTTAAAGTTGATCCGAAAACCGCACTGTTTTCTAAGCGTGGATAATCCATGAGGATTTACCCTCTCAAAAAATTATCTCTCTTTTTATCCCTGCTATTTCTATTTTCCTGCCTCGGCCCCCAAAACGGCCTCTATCCCCCTTCCCAAAGCGCTCCCCCCAAAACCGTTTACGTGGTCAACCAGGGCTGGCATACCGGGATCGTCTTTCAGCGCTCGGATATCGATACCGCAATCTGGCAGGCATTGAAAAGCGACACCTCCGGTTTCAAGTACATCGAAGTGGGCTGGGGCGACGCGGAATTTTACCAGGCGGAAAACACTACCATTTGGATGGGCATGAAGGCATTGTTCTGGCCCACCGGCAGCGTGCTGCACGTGGCCGGTTTCGACTGGCCGGTAGAAGAGTATTTCCGGGGATTCGATATTTTCGAAATCCAGCTCACCAATGAAGGTTTCCGCAATCTCTGCGCGTTTATGGACCAGGCCTACGCCAGAGACCAGCAGGGACAGATTATCCATTTGGGAGAGGGCTTGTACGGCAAAAACAGCCGTTTTTACCAGGCCACCGGGAAGTATTTTATGGCCAAAACCTGCAACAACTGGGCGGCCATCGCCCTGCGCAAAGCGGGCTGCCCGATTACCCCCTTCTACGCCTGCACCGCGCGAAACCTGCGCCATCAACTCGGCAAATTTGGCCGGAGGATCGGGAATGAATCCTGAACGTTTTTCCTTCCCCGAAATTGCCAAAAAATACCCCGATTACCCCGCCATTATCGGGCCGGATTACCGGATCAGTTACCGGAATTATTTTCATTGGATTTCCGCAATCGCGGATGACTTACGAGAGCGACATGTTTCCCCCGGCGCGCGGATCGCCATTCTCGCCCCCAATTGCCGGGAGTACCCCGCGCTGCTGATGGCCTTGTGGCAAATCGGCGCAGTGACCGCTCCGCTCAGCCCCCGTTTTCCGGAAGGGCAAATTGCCGCCCTGCTCGAAAGAGCCGGCTGCTCGGCGCTGGTGCGGCTGCAAAAATCCTCGCAACTCCCGGCTCAAAGCTCAGAAGCTGCAACGCGATACTCGATACTCGACGTCAATATCCCGGATCCCCCCTCCGATTTCAAATCCAAAATCCGTCCTGCCCCGATGAAGCCAGAGAACCCATCCTGCCCCGATGAAGCGGGGGAATTCGCAATCCGCAATCAAAATATTCCCCTCGACCGCGACGCCACCCTCATCCTCACTTCCGGCAGCTCCGGCGCGCCCAAAGCGGCGCTGCATACCTTCGGAAACCATTATTACAACGCCCGCGGTTCCAATTTGAATATCCCTTTCGAACCCGGCGACCGCTGGCTGCTATCCCTGCCGCTCTATCACGTGGGGGGGCTGGCGATCCTGTTCCGCGCCCTCGCCGGCGGCGGGGCGGCGGCAATTCCCGCCCCCGGTATGTCGCTGATAGAAGCGATTCAGCGATTACAAGCGACCCATCTCTCCCTGGTGGCGACCCAGTTATTCCGCCTGCTTAAGGAAGATGCGCCGGGGAAAATCCTCTCAAATCTGAAGGCGATTCTGCTGGGCGGCAGCGCCATTCCCGCTTCGCTTATCGGGCAGGCAGCGGAATTGAATTTGCCAATTCATACCAGCTACGGCTGCACGGAAATGGCTTCCCAGGTAACCACTACTCCCCCGGGCGCGGGGGAGAAGCTGTCAACCTCCGGCAGGGTGTTGAAATACCGGGAACTGAAAATTGCCCCGGGCGGGGAAATTCTGGTCAAAGGAGAGACGCTGTTCCGCGGCTATGTGCAGGGAACCGCGTTGGAACAGCGCCGGGACGCGCAGGGGTGGTTCCCGACCGGCGACCTCGGAGATCTGGATGAAGACGGCTACCTGATCGTGCGCGGGAGAAAAGACAATATGTTCATTTCCGGGGGGGAAAACATCCACCCGGAGGAGATCGAAACGCAGCTTTGCCAGGTTGAGGGAATCGAGCAGGCGCTGGTGGTTCCCCTGGAGGATGAAGAATTCGGAATACGGCCGGCGGCGTTTGTGAAAATGCAATCCGGCAAAACCCTGGATGAGAGGGCATTGCGCCGGTTCCTGGAAAGCCGCGTTGCCCGGTTCAAAATTCCCGACTATTTCTTTCCCTGGCCAACGGAAAACGCCGCGCCGGCGGCGGGGCAGACCGGCATCAAGCTGAACCGGCAATATTTCCGGGAACTGGCGGAGGAAAAGAGAAGAGGAGGCTGAGGCCGGGGAGCGTGGGGGAGTTCGGGGACAAAGTAAGATTTCGATTGATTCTGTTTCCTGCAAGAGGGTATTATTGGATGTTAATTTCAAAGAGGATGTAGGTCTATGAACTATTTCAAATTACTGTTTTCAGGACTGGTTCTGCTGAGCCTGGCGGCGTATTCCCAGGAGCGGATCCTGCCTCACGCCATGAGCGAGGCGGAAAAGGAGTTGTATAAACATTACCAGCCGCCGGCAGGGGCCACGGAAGAGCCTAACCCGCCCCCGGTGCCGGTTCGGGGCATGGCGGAGTGGGAGGAACTGCAAGGGATAATGATTACCTGGACCGCTTTCCCGGCGATCCTCGCGCAAATTGTGGACTACGCCCAGGAGGAAGGGCGGGTGTACATCGTCTGCACCGATTCCAACGCGGTCAAAAATTACTTGGCCAACGCCGGTGTGCCGCTGTTCAACCTGGCGTTCCTGAGAACCTCTTTCAATTCCATCTGGATTCGCGATTACGGTCCCTGGACCGCCTACGCCGAAACCTCGGACAGCCTGTTCATCATCGACTGGATTTACAACCGCCCCCGCCCGTTGGATGACGTCATCCCGGTCACCTTTGCCAACTACATCAACGTGCCGGTGTACGAAGCAACGGTGTTCCCCAACAACCTCATCCAGACCGGCGGCAACCTGATGGTGGACGGGCACGGCACGGCTTTTTCCTCCAAATTGATCCTCAATGAGAATCCCACCAAAACCGAGGCGCAGATCGACGCGATCATGCAGAGCTACTTAGGGATTAACCGCTACGTCAAGATGGAGAATCTGCCTTACGACGTCATCCACCACATCGACATGCACATGAAGCTGTTAGATGAAGAAACCCTGTTAGTGGGACAATATCCCCCGGGAGTGTCTGACGGCCCGCAGATCGAGGCGAACCTTCAATACGTTCTCAACAATTTTCAAAGCTGCTACGGCAGGCCCTACAAGGTGGTGCGCATTCCCATGCCCCCGGACCAGAACGGCCAGTATCCCAACGCCGGCGGCGATTACCGCACCTACACCAATTCCATGATCGTGAATAAGACCGTGATCATTCCCACCTACGAATACCAGTATGACACCACCGCTTTCCGCATTTACCGGCAAGCCATGCCGGGATACAATATAGTCGGGATCAACTCCAACAGCATCATTCCCCTGTTGGGCACCATTCATTGCATCGTGAAAGAGGTGGGCGCGTTCGATCCTCTCTTTATTTCCCACGCCAGCCTGGGAACCATGAGCAGCACGGTGCCTTTCTACCCCATCGCTGCAAAAATGAAAACCGCCGGCGAAATCACCCAGGCAGAGGTGTTCTGGACCACCGACACCACCCAGGGATTCGACGCCCTGCCCATGACTCCAACCGGGAATGATAGTTTCGCTGCCAGCATACCCGGCCAGCCGGCCGGCAGCACGGTATTCTATTACCTTTCGGCGCAATCCAATTCCGGTAAAACCATTACCAAACCGATGACCGCCCCGGCGGGGAATTACCGCTTCCGGGTGGAATCCACCACCGTGATTGACGAAGGCGAAGCCGGAAGCGTGGGGCAGTTTGTGTTGCATCAAAATTATCCCAATCCCTTTAACCCGGAGACAGCCATCAGCTATCAGCTTTCAGCGATCAGCAATATAGAATTGGCGGTTTACAATCTCCTGGGGGAGAAAGTTAAAAACCTGGTATCGGAAACGCAGCAGCCCGGCGCTCACCGGGTTACCTGGGACGGCAGGGATGAATCCGGGGAGCGGGTTTCCTCCGGGGTGTACCTCTACCGGCTGCAGGCAGTTCCAAAGGGGCAGGAGGGCGGCTTCGTTCAAACCCGGAAAATGGTTTTACTGAAATAAAGAGCGATTTCCTGGCAGAATAATTTTTCAATCATTCTGCCGGATAATTATTCTGCCAACACAGAAAAATTTACCGTAGGAATTATTTTGCCTGTGGGTTTCAAGCGTTATAATTCAACAACTATATGAGAATACTCGGCATTTCCGCATACTATCACGACAGCGCCGCCTGTTTGGTGGGGGACGGCAAGATCATAGCAGCGGCGCAGGAGGAGCGCTTCACCCGCAAGAAACACGATCACTCCTTCCCCACCCGCGCCATCAATTATTGCCTGCAACGCGCCGGCGTCAGCGGCAAAGACCTGGATTACGTGGCGTTTTACGATAAACCGTTCCTGAAATTCGAGCGCCTCTTAGAAACCTACCTCGCCTACGCTCCGGCGGGGATCAAATCCTTCATCATGGCCATGCCGCTGTGGATCAAACAAAAACTCTGGATGAAGGAGTTGATCAAACAGGAGATCGGCTACGAGGGCAAGGTAATCTTCCCGGAGCACCACGAATCCCACGCCGCCTCGGCTTTTTATCCTTCCCCGTTTCAGGAAGCGGCTTTTCTGACCATCGACGGGGTGGGGGAATGGACTACTTCCAGTTATGGAACCGGTAAGGATAATCGACTGGAGATCGCGGCGGATATCCGCTTTCCCCACTCCCTGGGATTGCTCTATTCCGCTTTTACTTACTACACCGGCTTCAAGGTGAATTCCGGGGAATACAAAGTAATGGGCCTGGCCCCCTACGGGGAGCCGAAGTACCTGGATGCGATCTTCCGGGAACTGTTGGATCTGAAGGAAGACGGCTCCTTCAAAATGAACATGGAATATTTCAACTACTGCGCCGGCCTGACCATGACTAATGCGAAGTTCCACAAGCTTTTCGGCGGTCCCCCGCGCAAACCGGAATCGAAGCTGACCCAGCGCGACATGGACCTGGCGCGCTCGGTGCAGGACGTGATGGAAGAAGTGCTGCTGCGCATGGGCCGGCACATCCGCAAGGAATTGGGCATGAAATATCTCTGCCTGGCCGGGGGCGTGGCGCTGAACTGCGTGGCCAACGGCAAGCTGCTGCGGGAGGGAATTTTTGAAGACATCTGGATTCAACCGGCCGCCGGCGACGCCGGGGGCGCGCTGGGCGCGGCGTTAGTGGTGTGGCATCAATACTTAGGGAATCCGCGGGCTGCCAACCCCGGGAAGGATGCCATGCAGGGCGCCTACCTGGGGCCGGAGTACCGCAACGGGGAAATCGGCGCCTTTTTGCAGAAAAACGGGATTCCCCATGCCGAATTGAAAGATGCGGAGATCGCGCCGGCGGTGGCAAAGCTGATCGCGGAAGAAAAAGTGGTCGGCTGGTTCCAGGGGCGGATGGAGTTCGGCCCCCGGGCGCTGGGCAGCCGCTCCATCATCGGGGACGCCCGCTCCCCCAAAATGCAGGAAGTGATGAACCTGAAAATCAAATTCCGGGAGAGCTTTCGCCCCTTTGCCCCCTCGGTGTTAGGCGAAAAAGTGTCCGAATACTTCGATCTCGACCGCCCCAGTCCGTACATGCTGTTGGTGGCGGACGTAAAAAAAGAGCGCCAGAAACCCATGAGCGCGGCGCAGCGAAAACTGTTCGGGCTGGAAAAGCTGATGGTGGCGCGCTCGGACGTTCCCGCAATTACCCACGTGGATTACTCCGCCCGCGTCCAGACCGTGCACCGCGAGACCAATCCGCTGTATCATCAACTAATCTCGGAGTTCGAGAAAACCCAGGGCTGCGGGGTGATCATCAACACCTCTTTCAACGTGCGCGGGGAGCCGATCGTCTGCACCCCGGAAGACGCCTACCGCTGCTTCATGCGCACCAACATGGATTACCTGGTGATGGGAAACTACCTGCTCGATAAGCAGGCGCAAAAACCGCTGGAGCAGGACAGCGATTGGAAGAAGGAGTTTGAGCTGGATTAAGGAGTGGCTTAGAAAATCTGCGAGGCGACGAACAAATTTTATGCTACGTGAAGAACTTAAATCTATCAACAGCGGCAAAGCGGAGCTGCGGAAGTTCGGCTTGAGCGTGGGCGCGGCGCTGGCCATCCTGGGGGGAATTTTTTTCTGGTTGGAGAAGCCTTTCTACCCTTATCTTCTCTACCCCGGGATCGCGCTCATCGCCCTGGGATGGCTCCTCCCGGGGATTTTGAAGCCCTTGCAGCACGTCTGGGTGGCCTTTGCGGTGATCATGGGCTGGGTTATGAGCCGGGTAATTTTGATCCTGCTCTACTACCTGGTGCTGACCCCGGTTGCGCTTATTGCCAGGGTGGTGGGCAAGCGGTTTCTGGAACTGAAATGGGATCGCTCCCAAAACAGCTACTGGAATTACCGGGAACCTGCACCGCCGGATAAGAACGGTTACGAGAAGCAGTTTTGAAGTGAGCTAAAGTGAGCTAAAGTGAGCTAAAGCGCCGGAAGGTGACGCTGATTCGGGCGCTCTTTAAAAAAGAAGGAAGAAGACATGGGCAAACTCTCTATTTTAGCGGAATTTTGGGAATTCATCAAAGTACGGAAAAAATGGTGGCTGCTGCCGATCGTAGTGTTCCTGCTCCTGTTGGGCACGCTGATCGTGCTCACCCAGGGCTCCGCGCTGGCGCCGTTCATTTACACCTTGTTCTAACTCAAGAACCGGCAGCAAAAAACCGGAAAACCCAGAAATAACATTCCGGGATTTGGTTCCCGGGATTGGTTTTTTGTATCCTGCTTCCTGGTTTTTGCTTTCAACTAAGAAGGATTCGATTATGAGACTCAAAGAGTGGCACAAGATTGCGTTAATTATCATTTTAAGCCTGGCCGGGGCATATTTTTTTCTGCGCTTTTTCACCCGGGGCATCTCCGAAGGGGCCCCTCAAGTGGTAGAAAATTCCATATTGGAATTGACCCTGTCCGGAGAAATCGCCGA
>WYBG01000535.1 GCA_011526015.1 Deltaproteobacteria bacterium
GCCGGCATGAAAAAGAGGTTGATCGAACTTCCGGTGAGCTTGGCGCCATTTTGTAAGACTTTCCGAATTTCCGCGGAGCGATTTAACCGCGCCGAGCGGGGAAGGCCGAAGCGCAACTTCCGGGGGGAGTTATCCACTAACGGTTAAACGTTTTCTGCCTTTCGTGCGTCTGCGGGACAGAACTTTTCTTCCGTTCTTGGAAGCCATTCTTTCCCGAAACCCATGCTTGTTCTTGCGTTTCCGGTTATGGGGCTGATAAGTTCTTTTCATACATTCTCCTGCATCAGTTTATGAATTTCGAGCCGATAAATAAAACAAAAAAATAAATTCATGTCAATCATTTAATCAGCAATTTTTGCATTCGCATTGCCGCCGGCAAGGTTGTTGGCGTAAGCGCCACCGGCGCGCCGCCCCGGGCTGTGAAATATCATATCAAACCAACCCTGAAAGGGTTGCACATTCTCTATGGTTTTGTTGCACCTCCTTCGACGGGGCTCAGGACAAGCCTTCAGGGTGCGGTTGCTTCGCATAATTTACCCCAGGGTGGCGCAACTTCGTCGCTTACCCTGGGCTATGGAATCAAGCCCTTTCAGGGCAGAAACGGCGCTTCTAATAAAAATATTGCTCGGAATGAATTTTGGGGGTATTATTTAGCCATTCAAAGCAAATTCAGGATATTTATGGGACGTGTTATCTCTTTCATCATTCAAAAAGGCGGCTGCGGAAAAACCACTACTACCGTGAACACCGCCAGTTATCTAGCCTTGCAGGGCTACAGGGTGCTGGCCGTGGATATGGATCCCCAGGGAAATCTGACTCAGCACTTCGGGTATGATACCGAATCGACCGACAACGGCCTGATGCACCTTTTCCTGAATCAAAAATCGTTCGGGCAGGTGGTTCTCAAGCGGGATGAAAATCTGCACGTTCTTTCCAACAATATCGACATGACCGCCATCGAATTTACCCTCTACAAATCCCTTACCCGGGAATACGTGCTGCGCGACGTGCTCCAGCCGGTTATGGCCGATTATGATTTCATCCTCATCGACTGCCCGCCCAACCTGGGAATCTTTTCTATAAACGCCCTGGTGGCCAGCACGGATTTTATCCTGGTGGTTTCCCCGGAATTCTTTCCCATGCGAGCGATCAAACCTCTGTACGACACGTTTTTAATGGTGAAGAACAAGCTGAATCACACCCTGCAGTTCAAGGGCGTGGTAATGACCATGTGTGATTTTCGCACCCGCCACGCCCAGGAAATCCGCAAAATCCTGGAAAAAAACTTTCCCCACAAGCTCTACAAATCTTACATTCGCAACAACGTGACTCTGAAGGAAGCCTCCTCGCTGGGAAAGAGTATCTTTGAATACGATCCCAGGTCGATTGGGGCGTTCGACTATCAAAGTTTTGTGGAAGAATTTCTGCGCGACCATGAAACTGCCCGGCATAAACGCGCCTTTTATGAAGCCCATTTTCAAAGATTGTCTCCCGATGAGCAGCAAGAGATCATTCATTTTGCCAGGCAGAGCCTCTCCAATTATAACCGCGAGCGCCTGGATTCGGCGGATGAGGAACCGATCCTGAAAGAGGCTTTACTGATCGAAAGAAACAAAATCCTGGAAAAACTATTCCCTTACCGGCAATATGCCGCATCCCAAAAGGAATGAATGAGACGATTAACGGTTATCCCGACTTTATTCCTTCTGCTCGCCCCGCTCTACGGCGCTTTTGATTACCCGGCGGGGAGCGCCGGCAATGCCGCGCTGGGGAGCAGCAACCTCGCTTCCACTGCGGCGGCGGACGGTCTTTTCCTCAATCCCGCGCTATTGATCAATTCCCGGGCTTTTTACGCCGCACTGAATTATTCCCAGTTGTACAATTTGAAAGAGCTGCAGTACGCCAACGGGATGATCGCGCTCCCTTACAAATCGTTTGGCGTCGGGTTGGGGGTGGAGGATTTCGGGGCTTCTCTTTATCGCGAAAACAAGCTCACGATTGGAGTGGCTAAGTCTTTTTATAACAATGCAGTAGCGATTGGAGTTTCAGCCCATTTCTACCATATTTCCGTAGAAGGATACGGCAGCAGCAGCGCCATCGGCGTGGGCGTCGGTCTTCGCTACCGGGTTTCCGAAGCGCTGCACCTCGCCGGCGCCATCGAGAATATCAACCAGCCGGAATTGAACGGCTACGCTGAAGAGATTCCCCAGCGAATTCAGGCCGGCCTTCAATTTCAGCCCGTGGAAGCGTTGCGCGCCCATCTGAAGGTGCAAAAAGACAGCTGGTATTCCCCGGAGGTATTTTTCGGGGTTGAATACCGGGTATTCGGCAACCTGCAATTGAACAGCGGGTATTCCACCCTGGCGACCCTCCCCTCCTTCGGCCTTTCCCTGGGGATATTCAACGTGGAAGTCAATTATGCCCTGCAATACCATTTCGACCTGGGGCAGACCCATTTTGCCGGGATCGCCTTTCGCCCGGGGAAGTGAGGACTGCCGAGATGACGGGAGCGCGAATTCTCTTGCTGGTATTGCTGGGGTGGGGCTATGCGCCGGCGCTTGCCCAGGATGATTCCCAACAGCGCCAATTGGAGCAAATTCGAGGGGAGCTTGCCCAACTGCGGGCGGATCTGGTAAGGTCCCAGGCTTCCTTACAAACGAACCTTGCCAGCCTGGAAAATATCGAGCAGCAAACCACCCTGCAGCAACAGGCTTTGCGAATTCTGCAGGGCCAGGTTCAAAAAAGCCAGGCGGAAATCCAGTCGCTGGACAGCCGGATCAATACCCTTACCGGCCAAATCGGGCAGTTGCGGGAGATGTTCAGCCGGCAAATCGTTTTCAGCTACAAATACCGGAAGAGCAAAACCCTGGAATGGATCCTCGGGGCGCAGAATTTCAACCAGGCGCTGCTGCGATACCGCTATTTCCAGAAAATTTCCGAAAGCGCCAACCAGGTCTATCGACGGTTGGCGGATAAACAGGCGGAATTGCAGCGCCTGCAAAACCGCCGCCGCGGAGAATTGCAGCAGCAGCAGCAACTTGCCGCGGAAAAAGACGCCGAACAGCGCGACCTGGCTGCCCGGCGGGAAGAGCGCCAGCAACTGGTGGCGCAAATTACCCGGAACACCTCTCTCCTGGAAAAGGCGGTCCGGGAAAAGATGAACAGCTTTGAAGAGCTCAAAGGGCTGATCGGTTCCCTGGAAACCCAGCGCAGCGTCTCCCCACCGGTGGAGATCGATTGGAGCAAAATTTCCGGAAATTTTGCATCGCAGCAAAAAAAACTCAACTGGCCGATCCGGGGAGAGATTGTTCACCCTTTCGGGAAATACCGCAATCCCCGCTTGAAAACCGTTCTGGTGAACAACGGGATCGATATCAAAGCCAAAAAAGGCGCGGAAGTGCGCAGCGTGTTTTCCGGGGTGGTCAGCCTGATCACCTATATGAGCGGCTTCGGCAATAC
>WYBG01000536.1 GCA_011526015.1 Deltaproteobacteria bacterium
AAAAATCTTTCAGGGAACGCATTAGATAACTCCTCTAACATTATTCAAAAAAATTCAATTGCTTACGCATAGATGGAATATAAAAATTAATTCGACCAAAAAGTAAGTTATAATAAGACACCAGGGAGAATCCGTTCAACGTCGAAAAGGAGATATTGCCCCATGAAACCGCAAACCGGAGCAGCAACCAAAATGCGAATGATGAAATTTATCGGCTTATGCCTGGCGCTGGCGCTAAGCGCGGCATACGCCCAGGCGCAGCCGGCTTTTTTCCCCAACGGAACTTATGATCCCGCCATTCCCTCCCCGGAAGCGGCGCTGGGATTTGCCAGCGGGGAGCGCCCGGCGCGCTCTGAAGAAGTGCTGCACTATTTTCAACTGTTGGCGGAGAAGTCGCCCCGGCTGCGCCTGGTAGAGTCCGGCCGCACCCACGAAAACCGGAAATTATACTACGCACTGATCAGCTCCGAGGAAAACCTGGCGCGGTTAGAGAGCATCCGGGAAGCCGTGGCCCGGCTGGCCGATCCCCGCACGATCAAATCCGACGCCGAAGCCCGCGAGATTGCAAAGCAAACCCCCGCCATCGCCTGGATGATGTACAGCATCCACGGCGACGAGCTCTCCGGGGTGGACGCGGTGCTGCTGACTGCCTACCAGTTAGTCGCCGGAACCGATACCCTCAGCGAGCGGTTGCGCCGGGAATTAGTGGTGGGCATCGATCCCAATGAAAATCCGGACGGGCGGGAGCGCTTTTTGGCGCAAATGCAGCAGTGGGGCGGCAAAACCCCCACTTCCGACGCCCAGGGCATTCAGCACACCGGGGTGTGGCCGTGGGGGCGCGGCAATCACTATTTGTTCGATCTCAACCGCGACTGGTTCATTCTCTCCCAGCCGGAAAGCCGCGCCCGGGTGCAAACGCTGCTGCATTGGAATCCCCAGTTGGTGGTGGACGCCCACGAGATGGGCTCCTACGAAACCTATCTGTTTCCCCCGGCCCGGGAGCCGCTCAATCCCAATATTCATCAAACCCTGCTCAAATGGGGGAAAACCTTTTCCGACGACCAGGCCCGGGCCTTCGACCGCTATGGTTGGAGTTATTACACCCGGGAGTGGCATGAGGATTGGTACCCCGGCTACGGGAGCTCCTGGCCGAATTACTTAGGGGCGGTGGGCATCTTGTATGAACAGGCCAGCACCGAGGGAACTTCCGTGAAACGCCCGGACGGAACCACCCTCGCCTTCCGGGAAGCGGTGCACCATCAATTCGTCAGTTCCCTGGCCAATTTGGCGACCGCCGCCCGGCATCGCGGCGAATTGTTGCAGGATTTTTATCGCATGAAGAAAGAGGCGCTGGCGGCCCGCAGCGCCCCGGCGGCGGCCTACTACATTCTTCCCGGCAGTAATCCTTCCCGGGTTTACCGCCTGCTGGAGAAGCTGTTGATGCAAAAAATAGAGATCGAAACCGCGCAAGAGGATTTCCAGGCCTCCAACATTCGCGGTTACTGGGATTCTGTCCCCATCAGTAAAAAATTGCCCAAAGGAACCTTCATCATTCGCTTAAATCAGCCCCTGCGCCCGCTCATCAACGCCATCCTGGAGTTCGATCCGCGCATGACCGGCGCATTTCTGAAGTGGGAGCGGGAATCCCTGGAACGGGGCCAGGGCACCCGCATGTACGAAGTCGGGGCCTGGTCGATGCTGCTGGCCTACGGGGTGGAAGCCTATGTTTCCGGCGCAGCGCCGTCCGTAAAAACCCTCCCGCTCCGGGAAGCGCCGAAAAACGCGGGCGCGGTCATCAATCTCCAGCCGCTTTACGGCTTCCTGATCGATTACGGAGATGACCACGCCGCGCCGGCCCTGTTGCGCCTGCTGGAAAGCGGTTACCGGGTTCGCGCCGCCCGGGAGGTTTTCCGCAGCGAGGGCAAATTTTTCCCGCGTGGGAGCCTGCTGCTGCGCCTCAACGAAAACCCTGACTCTTTGGCGGAAACGCTCTCCCGGGTCAGCCGGGAGACCGGGGCGGCAGTGTACGGGGCCAACAGCGCCCGCAGCCAGGAGGGGCCGGACCTGGGCGGGGGAGAATTCGAGCTTCTGGAACCGCCGCGTATCGCCCTGCTCGCCGGGCCGGATATCAATATGTACAGCTTCGGGGCAACCTGGCATCTGCTGGATTGCGAATTGGGCGCCCGCCATTCCATCCTCAATTACCAGTATTTCGCGCAGGCGGATTTGCGAACCTACAACGTGCTGATTTTGCCCGCCACCTGGAGAGGCGCGGAAGCCTACCAGCAGATATTCGGGAAAGA
This sequence comes from Deltaproteobacteria bacterium, assembly GCA_011526015.1. Classification (GTDB taxonomy): domain Bacteria; phylum Calditrichota; class Calditrichia; order RBG-13-44-9; family J075; genus JABWBP01. Next base: position 2,304 of record WYBG01000536.1, read on the forward strand.
GGGCATCCGGAAATTGAAGGAGTGGATTGCCGGCGGAGGAACCCTGATCGCCATGGGGAACGGGGCGGCTTTTGCGGCGGACAGCGTCTCCGGGCTTAGCCAGGTAAAGCTGCGCCGCCAGGCGCTCAAGGAATTGGCGCTCTACCAGGACGCCGTTGCTCAGGAACGGCTTATCGGCAAAGAAAAGATCGACAGCCTGGCGATTTGGGAAGGAAAGATCGCCGGGACAACCCCGCCGGCCGCCAAAGAAGAGAAAAAACCGGAAGATTTGAATGCCTTGGAACGGTTGGACGAACGCCAGCGCCTGTTCTTGCCCCGCGGGGCAATTTTGCGAGTGGATTTGAATGAAACCCACTGGCTCAGTTTTGGGATCGGGGCGCGGGTGCCGGCGCTCCTGTACTCTTCTTATGCGTTGATGTCCAAAAACCCGGTGGAGACCGCGGGGCGCTTTGGCGACGCGGACCATTTGCGCCTCTCCGGGCTGCTCTGGCCGGAAGCGCGGCAGCGCTGGGCCAACTCCGCCTACGCCACCCGGGAAGCGCTGGGCAACGGGCAGGTTATTCTTTTCGCCGAAGATCCCAATTTCCGCGCTTATTTTTACGGTGCCGGGCGAATGCTGCTGAATGCGCTGCTGCTGGGACCGGGCTTCGGAACCCGGCAGGCGGTGGAGTGGTGAGGCGGGAAATGTAAAACGTAAAACGTAATGCGTAAGGCGTAACTTTTGTGACTATTGCGTATTGCGTATTCCGTTTTTTATTACGCATCACGTTTTACGCATTACGCATTACGAGTTACGCATCACGCTCCTCCTTCCCTTCCCGGTACAGCCGAACCCGGTTGCGCCCGTTTTGTTTGGCCTCGTACAGCGCTATATCGGCGCGGCGCACCAGTTCCTCCGCTGAAGCCGCATCATCCGGATATGCCGCCACCCCGATAGAAATGGTTATCTTCTGGTGGGAAAACTCCGCTTCTTTGGGGAAAGGGGCTGCGGCGACAATCCGGCAGAGTTTCTCCGCAATCCTCATGCCCCCCTCTTTGCCCAGTTCCGGGCAGATGGTCACGAACTCTTCCCCGCCGTAGCGGGCTACGGTATCGCTGATGCGGGTATTTTTTTGCAACAGTTTGGCCAGTTTCTTCAACACCAGATCGCCGGCAGGGTGGCCGAAGGCGTCGTTATAGAATTTGAAATAGTCCACATCCAGCATCAGCAAAACGAACGGCGAGCCGTGCCGGCGGGCGCGGTCGAATTCCCGGTGTAATTCCTGGATGAAATAGCGGTAATTGAACAGCCCGGTGAGGTGGTCGGTAAGGGCGTCTTTTTCCGCCCGGATAAAGAACGCTTTCAACTGTTCCCGCATCTGCAAATTCTGGTGCAACATGCCGGCGGTGCGCAACAGCATCTCCAGAATTTTGATATCATAGCGGGTGAAGCGTCTTGAGGATGATTTATAATCCATAAACAGGTAACCGCCCACGTAAAAAATATCCGAGGAGAGATACTCGCGCAGGTGTTGCTGGAGTTTTTCAAGGCCGGTTCCCACTCCGCCGTAGAGGTCCGGATTCAAATTGGCCAGCAATTCCCGGAAATTTTCTTCACCGGCAAGCGGGAGGTTCACCGGGGTGGGAGCGCCCAGCAAGCCGAATAAAAACCGGCGGGCCTGAATCTGTTGTAAGATTTGCCGGGTTTGGGAATCGGGAATTTTCTCCGGCGAGGCGAAGAACAGTAAAGCGGAGTTGCGGAACAGATTCTGGAACGCCGCCGCCGGGTAAGGGATGCTCAGGTTCTCCCATTTGCCGGGTTCAAAACCGTAGGCTTGGGAGACGGTTAAGCGCAGCGTTTGTGCATCCACTTCCAGGAAGGCGCAGCGGTCGAATCGCAAGATTCCGCAAATTTCCTCGATCAACTGTGAGCGCAGGGCCCGGGGAGAATTGCAGTTTTGCAGGCGGATGCTTACCTGGTGCAGGGTTTCCAACTTCCGGGAATACTCGTGCAGTTTTCCGGCGCGCCCGCTGAGCAGCCGGTTCGTTTTCTGCAATTGTTCGATTTCGCGCAGTAATTGCCCCGGCGTTGAGCCGGTTTGGACGCGGGAAAGCGCTTCCGGGATTTCCGGCCCCGGTGTTTTCGGCGTTCCGCTCAAAAATCCGGCAATCCGGGAGAGAATTTTTTTGATCCTTTTGGGCATAGGCCGCCCCCTCCTTTTTGATGATTCCCTTCACCCGGAAGATGATAAATTTTTTTTACTCATTCCAACTTTATAAATTTTTACTATATTTCAAGATGCCCGGCCTGCCGGAACCGGATCGTCGCCGTCAGACGAAAATGATACCATTTCCTGGCGGCTTGCGGCGAAATTCAACGATCTTCATCAGAATCAATTAACCGGAAGCCGGCGTAAAAGAAGCGGCGTTTTGTGTATTGCGTATTACGTCATCCACAACACGAAATACGAAATACGCATCACGATACCCGGTTCAACAGGTATTAGAATAAATCGCCATGTCCTGGAAAAATAAATTAGAACAATTAGTAGGGCTGTTGGAGAAGATGCCCCAGCCCAAATCCTTCCGCTCCAAAGCCGGGGTGTACGAGCCTTACTTTGTCATCGAGCTGCGCTCCGGCAATTGGGAGCTCATTCCCTACGCCACCTACACTCGCTTAGACGGCTCCCCGGGGCGGGAAGTGCGGTTGAGCTTGAGCATTGTGGACAGCAGTAAGGTAAACATCAGCCAGAACGAGCTGGATTCGCTGCTCTACCTGGATTCCGACGCCGGGTCCAACGCCCGCAGCATCTTCAATTATACCCAGCCGGTCGGCTTCCTGCTGGATTGGCTGGCGGAAAGCCGGATCATGGTAAAAGAAACCGCGGCCAAAGAAGCGGTAAAGGCGACCGTTCATCCCGGAACCGCGCGCATTATCCTGACTCTACAAAAGGGCAAAAACGGCTTTTACCTGCAACCGACCCTGGTATTTGAGAACAGTCTTCCCTTGGAAATCAAAGAGCCGGCGGTGATTCTGTGCTCCAACCCCATTTACATGCTCTACGGCACCCAAATTTATAAAATCGAATCCGCCCTGCCGGCCATCTTCTGGAACAACTATTTCCGGATCCGGGAGCCGTTTGAAATCCCCAACGCCGAGTTGAGCGAATTCATCCGCATCTACCTTCCCCACATTTTGCCGGTGTTAGACTGGAACAACTTAGGCGAGCACGTGGAGCACAAAACTCCCCCCCTCACCGGTAAACAGATTTGTTTTTCAGAGTGGAACAGCCACCTGCAAATCGATGTCAATTTTGCGTACGACCAGTACGAATTCCCGGCCTACCCGGCGGTAGATCGCAGCCTGGCGCACCAGGGAAAAAATCTCTTTATTATTCAGCGGAACGCCGCGGAAGAGGAGCAGAGCCGCAAATACCTGGAAGAGAACGGGTTGATTTACCGCTCCGGGCACTGGAATATCGCCGCGAATTACCATTACCAGGACTGGATGCGCCTGGTGATTCCCAAACTGCAAAAAGCCGGGTTTGCGGTGCTGAACGAGGAGAATTTGCACCGCTACCGGGTTCACCGCCAGAAGCTGAAGCTTCAGATCAAAGTGCGCTCCGGGATCGACTGGCTGGAGTTGAAATACAGCCTGACGCTGGATCGGGACGCGCTGGACATCCCCGATCTGCTCAAACAAATCGAGAATGATAAACAGTACGTAAAGCTGAGTGACGGCTCCAGCGTTTATTTAACCGAAGACGTGATCGAAAAAATCCGCGCCTTTTCGCAGTTTTTAGACCTCAAGAACGGGCACGGGGAGGTGCGCCTGCCCATGGCCGGGGTGGCGGTGCTGAAGGCGCTGCAAACCATTGCGGAAACGGTGCGCCTGGATTCCCGCGCTGCGGAATTGCTGGAACGATACCGCCGCTTCGAGGCCATCCAACCGGCCGCCTCTCCCGGAAACCTGCGCGGGGAGCTGCGCGAGTATCAAAAACACGGGCTGGACTGGCTCTGTTTCCTGAACGAGTTCTCTTTCGGGGGCATCCTGGCCGACGACATGGGGTTAGGAAAAACCGTGCAGGTGATTGCCCTGCTGCTGAAATTGAAGGAGGAGCAGAAGCAGGAATTTCCCGCGCTGATCGTGGTGCCTCTGACCCTGATTTTCAACTGGGAGGAAGAGTTCCAGAAATTTGCCCCCCAAATGCGGGTGCTGCGCTACCACGGGAACCGCAACGAGCGGCTCAAACACCTTGCGAAAATCCCCGAAAACGACGTGGTGCTGTGCAGCTACGGGGTGGTGTTGCAGGATCAAAAAGACCTCGCGGGGCAGAAGTTCAGCTATATCATTCTGGATGAATCCCAGAAAATCAAAAATCCCCAGACCAAGACCTACAAAGCGATTGGCCGGCTGTGCTCGCGGCATAAGCTGGCGCTCACCGGCACCCCGGTGGAGAACTCCTTAGTGGACCTGTGGGCGCAGATCAATTTCGTAAACCCCGGGCTGTTGGGCAGTGTGCGCCAGTTCCAGTCCCATTATATCGAAATCCCGGAGCAACATCGCGGCCGCCAGATCGAAACCTTGAAGAAGATCATTTTCCCTTTCATCCTGCGGCGCACCAAGGAGGAAGTGGAAACCCAACTGCCCCCGCTCACGGAGATCGTGCAGTACGTGGAAATGACCGACCGCCAGGCACAGGTGTATTATAAATGTTTGTCCGATTTCCGGCATCAAATTTTCCGGGAGATAGAAGCCCAGGGGTTGGACAAAACCCGACTTCGCATCGTAGAAGCGCTTACTTACCTGCGCCAGATCGCCTGCCATCCCGCCATTTTAGATGACAAGATCGAGCTTCTCGACTCCGGCAAAGTGCAACTGTTAGAAGATATGGTCGATGACCTGCTCAGCGAGGGCCACAAACTGCTGATTTTCTCCCAATTCGTGCGCTTTTTGAAGCTGGTGCGGCGTATTTTCGAGCAGCGGGGCTGGGGTTACGAATACCTCGACGGCTCGGTGCGCGACCGCGCCGCGCGTATCCATAACTTCCAGGAAAATCCCCGCGTTTCCGCCTTTTTGATCTCCCTCAAGGCCGGGGGTCTGGGTCTAAACCTCACCGCCGCAGATTACGTGATCCACCTGGACCCCTGGTGGAACCCCGCCGTGGAGCAGCAGGCCACCGACCGCGCCCACCGCATCGGGCAGGACAAGCGGGTGTTCGTGTACAAATACATCGTCAAAGACACCGTGGAGGAGAAAATCCTCAAGCTTCAGAAGCGGAAAAAGGAACTTTCCGAGGAGCTGATCACCTCCGAAAGCGGGTTTGTGAAGCAACTGACCCGGGACGATTTGGAAGTGCTGTTTTCATCGGAAATCAACCATTTTCAGTAGCCTGTAAGCAGCGGTGAAGGGCGCAGCACAAATTGCACGGATTTCAGGTTGTTAAAAAGCACCCTAAAGCGTGGTAATCTATACCGCGTAAGGTCATAAATTGTGTTTTTAAATTTTTCGGGTATATGGGTATAAGGTATAAGGAAAACAATGCCTTATACCCTATACCTTATATCCTCAAAAATCACAGTTTATACCCTTATACAGTATAAGATTGCCACACTCCAGTGTGCAATTTGTCCTGCACCCAGCAGTGAAGATCTGTTGCAGCCGGGCCGCGGGGATGGCCGGCTGCCTCATTTGCGGCATAAACCCCGTTTTCCATCAACCTAAAAACCGGGGGAAATCATGAAAAACCTGTCGAGGGCTTTCCGATCCGCCTGTTTTTATTTATGCGGAAGTTTTCTGGCTACCGCAGTGTTTCCGGGAGCGGCGCTTCTGTTATTACCCGGGGAGTTTTACGGGCAATCCTTTACCAAAATTACCAGCGGCTCCATCGTGACCGATGGGGGTAATTCATACGGGGCCGCCTGGGGGGACTATGATAATGACGGGGATGTGGATCTCTTCGTGGCCAATGATATTCAAAGCAACTTCTTGTACCGCAACAACGGAAACGGAAGCTTCACCAAAATTACCAGCGGGGTTATTGTCAATGACGGGGGCCGCTCCTTTGGCACTACCTGGGGGGATTACGATAACGACGGCGATTTAGACTTGTTTGTCGCCAATGATGACCAGAACAACTTTTTGTACCGCAACGATGGCCCGCCCAATTTTACCTTTAGCAAAATCACGAGCGGTGTAATTGTCAATGATGGAGGCCTCTCTTACGGGGCCGCCTGGGGCGATTACGATAATGATGGCGATTTAGACTTATTTGTGAACAATAAAGGCGGCACCAATAATTTTTTGTATTCCAACAATGGCAACGGGACTTTTAACAAAGTCACCAGCGGGATCATCGTCAACGACGGGGGAAACTCCCGCGCCGCCAGTTGGGGGGATTTTGATAATGACCGCGACCTGGACCTGTTCGTAGCAAATACCGGCCCCCAGAATAATTTTTTGTATCGCAACGACGGCCCGCCCAATTTTACTTTTAGCAAAATTACCACCGGCGCAATCGTGAATGACGGCGGCAATTCCCACGGCGTGAGCTGGGGCGATTATGAAAATGACGGCGATTTAGACCTTTTCGTGGCCAATACTGCAAATCAGAGTAATTTTTTGTATTCCAACAATGGCAACGGAACCTTTACCAAAATCACTACCGGGGCGATTGTAAATGACGGCGGCAGCTCCCTGGGGTCTGCCTGGGGGGATTTTGACAACGACGGCGACCTGGATTTATTTGTCGCCAATGATCTCGGCAGCAGCAACTTTCTGTATTCCAATAATGGAAACGGCTCATTTACCAAAATCACCGCCGGGGTCATTGTCAACGACGGCGGCGTTTCCCAGGGCGCTGCCTGGGCCGATTATGATAATGACGGTGATTTAGACATGTTCGTGGCCAATGCCGGCAATACCAGTAACTTCCTCTATGCGAATGACGGAAATAATAACAAATGGATCAATATTAAACTGGTTGGGATGGCCTCGAACAGGTCTGCAATTGGCGCACGGGTGAAGGTACAGGCCACGATTAACGGCATATCGCGCAGCCAGGTGCAGGAAATTGCCGGCCAGACCGGGTTTGGGAGCCAGAACAGTCTGAACGTTGAATTTGGCCTGGGCAATGCCGCCATTATCAATATGATTGAAATCACCTGGCCAAGCAATATCGTTCAAACCATAACCAATCAATCCGTTAATCAATTCATCACCGTTATTGAAAGCGCCACCGCAATTGATATCCCGCAAGGGGCCATCCCGCCCCGCTTCGAGCTGGCGCAAAATTATCCCAACCCCTTCAATCCGGCCACTCAAATCCATTACCAACTGCCCAAAACTGCGAAAGCGCGGCTTGCGATCTTCAACTCACTCGGGCAAAAGGTGCGCACGCTGGTGAATGGGGATAAACCACAAGCGGCTGGTTTCTATACGGTAGAATGGGATGGCCGCAATGATACCGGCGAGCGCGTTAGCAGCGGTATCTATTTCTATCGACTGGAGGCGGAAACCGCTTCCCAAACCGTGGTTCAAACCCGGAAGATGATCCTCTTGAAGTGAAATTCAACTCGCGAAAGGACGTTATTGGAAATAAAAAATTAGACAGGATGTACAGGATGAAACAGGATAAAAATATCGAAAAATCAATGTTTTTATATCCAGTGAATCTTGTAAATCCCCGCCTGCACTTCAGTCGGGCAGGCTGTCAAAAATTTATTTCCGATAAAGTCTAAAGAAACCAACTTTTAAACAGGGGACTCGGCATTGAAACTTTTCATGAAAATTATCGGCCTGCTCTGCATTATCCAACTAACCGTTTTTTCCGGGAATGATGATGCAGCAGCGGATTTTATCGCCAAAGGCGATGAAGCCTACGCCCGCTATGATAACAACGCGGCATTGGAAAATTATCAAAAAGCCTTTCAGGCGGATTCCACCAATTATGAAGCGGCCTGGAAGCTCTCCCGCGCTTTCGTGGACGTCGGAGAAGTGCAAGAGAAGAAGGAAACCCGCCGAACGTATTACCAGCAAGCAGACAATTATGCCCGGAAAGCGGTTGAGATCGATTCCCTGGGCGCGAAAGGGCATCTCTGGCGCAGCATTGCCCTGGGCCGGGTGGCGCTGGACGCGGGAGCGAAAGAGCGGGTGCAAATGTCCAAGGAGATCAAAAAAGAGGGGGATCGCGCCCTGGAGTTGGATCCTACCGATGACATCGCCTGGCACGTGTTAGGGCGCTGGCACCGCAAGCTGGCCACTTTAAGCTGGATCGAGAAGAAATTTGCCAATATGTTTTTGGGCGGGGTTCCAAAGGAGGCTTCGGTGCAGAAAGCGGCGGAATGTTTTCAGAAAGCGATCGAGCTGCACCCGGAGCACCTCAACCACTACCTGGAATTGGGCCTCACTTACGAAGAACTGAAGCAAAAAGAGCCGGCCATCGCCCAGTACCAAAAAGTGCTGGAACTGCCGGTGGCGGACGCGGATGATGAAGGGTACAAAGCGACCGCCCGGGAGCGGCTGGAGAAGCTGAAAAAATGAAACGCGGCCAGCTTTCAGCCCTCAGCTTTCAGCACGGGCAGGCGATGCAGCAGCCGGCTTTGCAAGATACCGGGCAAAAACTCGCCCTGGAGGCCGCCGGGATTCTAAACGATGTCCTCTCTTTGGCGGAACTCCACCCGGAGAGCAAGCAAAATCGCACTCCGGTGACGTTGGCGGATTTTCTCATTCAAATTCGGGTGATGCTGACCCTGGCCACCCTTTATCCGGCTGACCGGTTCATCGGGGAAGAAGTATTCGATGAAAATAAGATCAGCGAGATCGAAGCGCTGCTCAAACGCCGCCATCTGTTCGATAAGTACGCTAACCTGTTGGGCGAATTCAAGCAGAAGATTTTCCCGCGATACCGGGAGCTTCTTTTTAATATTAACGACCCCGGGGCAGCGCCTCGCCTGTGGATCAATGATCCATTAGACGGCACTACGGGTTTTATCGCGAAAAACGGCCAATATGCCTGGAGCCTGGCGCTCCTGCAATGGGATGAGCAAACCCGATCGTATTCCCCGGTTTACGGAATCATATACGCGCCCCACTATCGGACGTTATACCAGGGGGAAGAAATCAGCGGCCCGTTTGCGGAAGCATTTGAGGGCCTGCCATCCCCGGTTTTGTACCAAACCGGTTCAGCCTCCCGGTTAGAACGCGTTAGCGACCTGGATTTAAAGAAAACCTTAGAAAGGTTTATCCCGCAGGGACCCATCACGCGGGATTCGAAGCGTTTTGGGCCCAATCCCCTGGATCCCTTCTTAGAAAAATATTACCCCCGGGAAACCTTTGTAAAAAACTGGGGGAGCTCCGTTGTCGGGATGCTCGAGGTGATATTGGGAAACCACGTGTTATATTCCAGCGCTATGTCGATTTGGGATTTTGCCGCGGCAACGTACATCCTTTCCAAAGCGGGAGGCAGCCCCTTAAGAGCGGATAATGCAACACAAATGGAACGTATCGATTTAGATCATCTAAAAATTATTCTGGAAAAAGGCGACCGCTTTTACCCGGTCGTGGCTGCGGTGGGAGGAATTCATGCGCACAATGCCATCGAATGTTTACAGCGACTAAATGAATAAATGGTTGGATGGTTAGATGGTTTAAAGCTTGTAAACCAACTATCCAGCCATCTAACCATTCAGCCATTTAGCCATCCATCATATTTTTACCTGTAGTGCTAGTTCTAATAACGGGCACTCGGTCTAACCGCGAATTGACGCGAATAGACGCTAATTTAGGCTGGTCTCGATCCCATAGTCATTTGCGTTTATTCGCGTACTTTCGCGGTTTAAATCAACTAGTGCATTGCGCACTAAGTTGTTGAACCCTTTCTCCTGGGTCATTCCCGAATGTTTCTATCGGGAATCTATAAGTTTTAGGCCTGTGGATGCCCGATAAAGACATTCGGGCATGACAAAGGGG
>WYBG01000537.1 GCA_011526015.1 Deltaproteobacteria bacterium
GGCACTGTTGTAATTGTTTGTCAATTGTTACAAGGATTTCACGAACCTTTTGCTCGCTTTTACCCGGAACCCTGGCCGATGGCGCCACCGGCCATTTCATCGGGCTAAAAAACCTACCCTTGAAAGCTGGAAGGGGGGGGAGTGCGCGCCGGAATCTTAAACGAAGAACAGATTCAGGCGAGAGCGGGCGGAACGGTAAAACCGGAAGACCTGAAGGAAAGCCTGGCCTGGCTTTCCGGCGGGCGGGTGCGGCTGGTTACTCCCGCCGGGGCGGACGGCGCCGCCGGCTACGAGCTGGCCCACGAGCGCCTGATCCCCGCCCTGCTCAAACTGGCCGGCAAGGAACTGGAACTCTCTCCCGTGGAGCGCGCCAACCGGCTTTTGGAACGCAAGGTAAATGAATGGATTGGGAACAATGGCGCTGCCCACTACCTGCTCACCTGGCGGGAATTGCGCCTGATCGACCGGCAAAAGCCTTACCTGGCGTGGGGAAGCAAAAGAAACCAGAAAGAGGAGCTTTTGCGAAAAAGCCGCCGGCGCCTGCGGCTGCGGGCGGGGCTGGTCGGTTTACTGCTGGTACTGGCGCTGGGAGTCTTGGCCTTTTGGGAAAGCCCGCCAGGGCAAAGGTACCGCATTAAACGGGAAGTGATCCGCTTGAGCAATGAAATTCGCGACCCGGAAGCCTTGAGGGATATTGCCGTTGCCCTGGCGTACACAAAGGATTTTGACCACGCCCGCGAGTCGGCGCAGGGAATCGGGGATGATGATGACAAATCTGCGGCTTTGGCCGCGATCGCGGAGGCGATGGGGAAATTGGGGGATGGGGAGAAAGCGGCGGCCGTGTTGGAAGAAGCCCGCCAGTTGGCGCTGGGAATCGGAAATGATAAATACAAGTCTCAGGCTTTGGTGGGGATCGCGGAGGCGGCGGGGAAATTGGGGGATGGGGAGAAAGCGGCGGCCTTGTTGGATAAACTCTGCGAGTCGGCGCTGGGAATCGGAAATGATGAATACAAATCTCAGGCTTTGGTGGGGATCGCGGAGGCGGCGGGGAAATTGGGGGATGGGGAGAAAGCGGCGGCCGTGTTGGAAGAAGCCCGTCAGTCGGCGCAAGGTATTGGAGATGATGATCTCAGTGATGTGGAAAAGTCCCTTGACGAAACCGTTGATAAATACAAATCTGAGGCTCTGGTCAGAATCGCGGAGGCGGCGGTGAAATTGGGAGATGGGGAGAAAGCGGCGACCGTGTTGGAAGAAGCCCGCCAGTCGGCGCAAGGCATTGGAGATGATAATCTCAGAAAAAGGCAAATTAGGTTTCTTGATATACTCGTTGATGAATACGACAAATCTAAGGCTCTGATCAGAATTGCGGAGGTGGCGGGGAAACTGGGGGATGGGGAGAAAGCGGCAACCCTGTTGGAGAAACTCTGCGAGTCGGCGCAAGGAATCGGAAATTATGAATACAAATCTCAGGCTTTGGTGGGGATCGCGGAAGCGGCGGGGGAATTAGGGGATGCGGATAAGGCGGCTGGCTTGTTGAAGAAACTCCACGATTCGGTGCAGGGAATTGAAGATGATAGATACAAATTTGAGGCTCTGGCCGGGATCGCGAAGGCGGCGGGGAAATTGGGGGATGGGGAGAAAGCGGCAGCCCTGTTGGAGAAACTCCGCGAGTCGGCGCAGGGAATCGGAGATGATAGATACAAATCTGAGGTTTTGGCCGGGATCGCGGAGGCGGCGGTGACATTGGGGGATGGGGAGAAAGCGGCGGCATGGTTGGAAGAAGCTCACCAGTCGGCGCAGGGGATCGGAAATGATTATAACAAAACCCCGGCTTTGGCCAGGATTGCGAAGGCAGCGAGCAAATTGGGAAAATGGAAACTGGGGCGAGAAGCGGCTAAAGACATTGGGCCAAATAATGATGAAGCAAAAGCCTACGCCGCCATTCTCAAAATATGGGGAGAGCAGCAATACCCGGGGCTGGCGGAGAAAGAAACGGGGAAAGAATAGTGTTAATGTGTTCCGGTGTTCCGGTATTCGTATGATCAGGTCATCAAGTATTCGGAAGTTGATCGCTACTTCGCTAATTCAAGCGGATGGCCAGCCGGTCTAAGGCAGTTCTGGCGGGAACGTAGTTGGGATTGAGCTGTAAAGCCCGGCGGTATTCCAGGATCGCCAGCGGCCACAATCCCTTCATTTCATAAGCTTTTCCGGTATTGATGTAAGCATACTCCGGCGTGGCGTAGCGCCTGGCGTGTTTGGCTTTCTTCAGCCAGGCAATCGCCTCGTCCGGCTTGTTCTGCTGCAAGAGGTAGGAACCGATGTCGTTATAGGGATTGCCAAACGCCGGGTCCACCTTAATCGCTCTTTTACATTCTGCTATCGCTTCTTCTAAATTCCCCATAAAACTGTACGCCCAGCCCAAAAAGGTATGTCCCTCCGCGGTTTCCTCGATTTCCAGGGATTTTTTGTAGTAATACACTGCATCTTCTAACCTGCCGTCCATCTGCGACTGGTAGCCCATCAGGAAATATTCCAGCGCTTCCGGCCCGATTTTGTAATCCGAGAACATACCCGCTCTACTTTTTTTCGTTTTGACAGGCCCAATATAGATAAAGAAGAGGCCGGCAGTGCGAGAAATTTTATTTTAGATCCTTCGCATTGCTGCTTTGAGACTTTCGGAATCGCGGGCGCCATTCTGTGATTTATGCGCATTTTGGAGAATGAATTGCATTATATTGGGGCTTCGATTTTTGAAACCCGATTGAGTGGGTTCTATAAAAGCAATTGATCCAAAAACTGACTGAAACCAAAGGAGAACAGGGATGAAAATTCTGATTACCGGCGGAGCCGGGTTTATCGCCTCGAATATTGCGGATCGCTACCTGGAATTGGGCCATGAGGTTGTGGTTGTGGATAACTTGATTACCGGCCAGCGCAAAAATATCCCCGCAGCCGCCAAATTCTACGAAATGGACGTCTGCGACGAGAAGATAAAAAATGTTTTTGAAGCCGAACGCCCCGACATCGTCAACCATCACGCCGCCCAGTTGGACGTGCGCAAATCCGTGGCTGACCCGGTTTACGACGCCAATGTGAACATTCTCGGCTCCCTCAACCTGCTGCAAAATTGCGTGAAGTTCAAGGTGAAAAAGTTTATCTTCGCCTCCACCGGCGGGGCGATCTACGGGGAGCAGGATTACTTCCCGGCGGATGAAAACCATCCCACCCGCCCGATTTCTCCCTATGGGATCACCAAATTGACCACTGAAAAATACCTGCACTTCTATAGCCTGAGTTACGGGCTGCAATATACGGTGCTGCGCTACGCCAACGTGTACGGCCCGCGGCAGAATCCCCACGGGGAAGCGGGGGTGGTGGCGATTTTCTGCAAAAAGATGCTGCGAAAAGAGCAGCCGATGATCAACGGCGAAGGTACCCAGACCCGCGATTACGTATTCGTCGGCGACGTGGTGAAAGCTAACGAGCTGGCTCTGGCCAAAGGAGATAAGAAGATTTACAACATCGGCACCGGCATCGAAACCGACGTAAACGAGCTTTTCCGCCGCATTGCCGGGATGATGGAGCACCCCGTGAAAGAAATCCACGGCCCCGGCCAGCCCGGCGAGCAGATGCGCAGCGTGCTGGATGCTTCTTACATCGAGAGAGAATTAGGCTGGAAGCCGATGGTGGACCTGGAAGCCGGCCTGCGCAAGACGGTAGAATTTTTCCGCAAACAATAGGGATAACCGTGGAATTTCCCGTAGAGACGTTGCATTGCAACGTCTCTACATAAACGCCACCCATCCCGCTAACACAATTTTGCCGGCCGGATCGACACGCACGGCGTTTACCTGGTGGCCGGCGGCGCCGGGAATTTCGGTCAGCACATACCCTCGTTCGTTAAAACTATCGTCCAATCTGCCGTTCTCGTTGTAGCGCGCGAGCAAGATTTGCCTTTTCCAATCTTGCGTGATGGCTCTGCCGGCGATTATGATCTTTCCACCGGCATCGGTGGTGACATCCTGCACCATTTCATCCTGTGTCTCATCGATGTCGGTCACTACCATCCCGCCCTCCCCAAAATCGCTATCCGGCTTTCCTTTATTGCTAAAACGCGCTACTACTATGCGCCGGTTGCCACCCTCTTCACCGGTTTCCCCTGAGACAATGATCCTCCCTCGCCGGTCAACCGTTACCCGGGCAGCTTTTTCCGAGGCGGTTTCCGACACGTCATAGGAAACCAGGCCGCCGCTGCCGAATTCTCCGTCTAATTGCCCGCCCGAGCCGACCCGCGCCAGTAGAAACCGGGTGCGCCCGAACCGGCTGATCCAACCCGTGAGCACGATTTTCCCTGCCGCATCCATCGCCAGGTCGGAAATGGTGAAGGAAACCTCCACGGGAGGAAACACAACCACCTTCCCTCCTTTACCGAAGCCCTGGTCCGGAATGCCGTTGGAAAGGTAACGCGCCAGCAACAGCGCGGAACTCCCGCTGGAATCGATTCCCGTTCCGGCAACCACAATTTTACCCCCGGGATCGACCGCCACCAGGGAAGCGGATTCATCGCGCACTCCCGGAAAGTCGGTAGTGACTTTCCCGCCCCGGCCAAATTTCTGATCCGGAATTCCGGCTTCCGTAAAACAGGCCAGGAAAAAATCGCAATAATCCGGCTCGGTGTCCTGCTGTACGAACCCGGCCAGGATAATCCGTTTCCAGGGCGCCAGGGCGATAGCGTGGGCTTCTACCATGAGGGCGTCGCTAACGTCCATCCAGGTTTTTCCGTCTCCGTCAAATTCTTTGTCCGGCCTTCCGTCATCGCCCAGGTAACAGGCAATAGCGGCCTGTTTTTTGCCGTCCATCAGCGCCCAACCCGCGGCAAAAATCCGTTTTTCACCCGCAAACGCCAGAGCTTTTGCTTCCGCGCTCAACTGCCCGGAGACGTTCATAAGATCGGATTTTCCGTCTTTTGCGGTATAGGGGAAGAAAGTGTAGGCGATTCCGTCGCCCTCAAACTTGATATCCGGGCTGCCATTTTGATTATAGCGCATCACCAGGAAATACTGGCCGGTGGCGCTGGTCTCGGAAACCCGGCATCCAGGGGTGATAATCAGCCAGGAAAAGGAGAGGAGTATGGACAGGGTTCGGTAGATTTTTTTAGCTCTGGTCATCATGTCTCCGTCCGGCGGGGTATGGCAAGGAGAAAACGGCTTGTGAGGGCTGCCAGCCAGCATTGTTTCGAACGGTTCGTGCCCCGCGCTGGTGTTTCACGCTCTTGCGAACTTCTGCTGCACCCGCTCGCCGGTCAAATGTTTGTGGCAATCGAGCGCCTGGCAGGAATTGTCTCCGTAATCCACTTCTACTTTGCCGATCTTCTTCGCGATTGCAATCGCCCGGGTATTGAGCGGCTTGCTGCGCTGGCCGATCGCAAACAGGGCGTTGTTCATGGCGTCTTTCACAAAGTTCTCTTCCGTTTGCAGGGATTTTTCGACGGTATCCAGGTAAGGCTCGAAATAGGCATCAGGCAGTTTTTTATCGTCTTTGGCGATATGGTAGAGCAGCAAATATCCGCAGCGCCGGAGCAGGTGGTCGCTGCTGGCGGCCCAGGCTTCCATTTTCCTTTGGACGAAGGGCGTTTTCGCCAGCAGGTTGCTGCAATAGCTGTAGGAGAGCA
>WYBG01000538.1 GCA_011526015.1 Deltaproteobacteria bacterium
AAACCCCTGCGATGGCAGCCGGGCTCACAGACCATATTTGGACTTTGAGAGAATGGGTTACTTTCCCAGCAAAAAAACAACTTTATGATTCCTCTTAAACTCTAAGTTATAATAAGACACCAGGTAAATATTTACCAACTGATAATGATGTATTAACCTATATTGCTGGCGAATATTTGGAAAAGGGAAAAGAAGGAAAATGGATTGAAAGAATTGATACCCCCAATATAAACTTTGATTATAGGGAAACCGAAATTCTTGAAGAAAGAAACATAATCCTTAAAAAAGAGAATAAAATATATTTTACAAAAGCATTAGAATTTGCCCGTCAAGGATTAGCTCATTATCCCAATGACGATTTGATAAATTTATACATGGGAGAAATTCTATACTATTTGGATGAGAGATATGAAGCCAAAAAGCATCTTTTCAAAGCCGCGGAATTAAATCAGGGCTTGAAAGATACGGTCGAAACTATCTTAGGTGTACCTTATATAAAGTTTAATATCGTATTTCGTTATGACATTAATTCATACAAAAACTTCCCTCCAGAATAGGAAAATTTTCTCCCCCTGTAATTTATTCGCTGGCTTTTATGGGTGTTATCGTTTTCAGGTGTTATAGTCCTTTGGTGTAGTACGACTAAAACACCATAACACCAAAACACCAAAACACTCCCCACCCGCCTCAAAACCGCCTTTTCTGCTCCACCAAATTCCCCTCCGCATCAAAAATCCGCACTTCTAACGGCATTTGCCCCGGCAGACTGTGGGTGGCGCAGGCAAAGCAGGGATCGTAGGCGCGGAAGGCCATCTCGATGCGGTTCAGCAGTCCGTCGGTGATCTCCACCCCGCGATGGATCAACCCCTGGGCCGCTTTTTTGATCGACATGGAGATGGCGGCGTGGTTGTTGGTGGTGCCCACGATCAGGTTCGCTTCGGTAACGATGCCCTTCTCATCGGTTTTGTAATGATGGGTGAGGGTTCCGCGCGGCGCTTCCACGATGCCCACCCCTTCCGTTGGCGTGGCGGTAGGAATGATGCGGAAATCCGGGGAAGTGATTTCCGGGTCTTCCAACAGCTCTTTGGTGCGCTCCGCGGCGTACATCAGCTCGATCACCCGCGCCCAGTGGGTGGCCAGGGTGTGGTGCACCGGGGTATTCCCGGAACGGTCGCCCGTCAGGGTGTCGTAAAATTTCTCGTATTCCGCCTGCGCCAAAGGCGTGGCCATCCCATCGGAGGCGTTCAGGCGCGACAACGGCGTGGCGCGGTACACCCCGCTCTGTTTGCCGTCCACCAGGCCCTTCCAGCCGACCTCTTTCAGGTAGGGATACTTCAGGTAATTCCACGGCTCGATATGCTCGCTGATGTGGCGGGTGTAATCCTTCGGCTCGTATTTGCAAAATTCGTTGCCGTCGGGGTCCACCACCCGCACCTTCCCGTCGTAGAAATTCACCTTGTTGTGCTCATCCACCAGTCCCATGTAATAGGTTTTGTGGGCGAAGGTGTCGGAGAGGATCATATCCACGTAAGCAGAATTTTTCAGCACGATGTCTTCGAATACCTGGAAGGTGAACTGGCCGAATTCGATGAAATAGGCGGCATAGACCCGGAATTTCTCCCGCTCGGCCTCCATCAATCCTTTGGAAACCCCGCCGGGCAGGGAAGTAACCTGGTGGATTTTCTTGCCTCCCAGGGTCTGGATCATCTCCTGCGCCAGGGCGCGCAGCTTGATCACCTTCTTGCCCGCTTCCAGCCCCACTTTGTTGATCACCCCTAAGATGTTGCGTTCCCCTTTGGGCGCGTCCGGGCCGACCACGAAATCCGGCCCGCCCAGGGCGTAAAAGTGCACGGTGTGGTCGGCGGTGAAAAAGGCGGAATAGAGCAGTTGGCGCAGCTTTTTGGCCGCGGAAGGAATCTCCGCCTGGTACACCGCGTCGCAGGCTTTGGCGGAGGCCATGTGATGCGCCTCCGGGCAGACCCCGCAGATGCGGGTGGTAATGCGCGGCAACTCCTCCACCGGGCGTCCCTGGCAGAATTTCTCGAATCCGCGCAGCTCCGGCACAATGAAATAGCAATTGGCCACCTCGCCCTGCTCATCCAGAAAAATGTCGATTTTGCCGTGTCCTTCCAGGCGGGTTATCGGATCGATTTTGATGCGGTTCATATTCTCACCTCGAGGTTATTGCAAAATGCAAATTGGAAAGTGTAAAATGGGTCTCCCCAAACTCTCTGCCTTTCAATTTTCATTTTTCATTTTTCCCATTGCCCATTTGCACCCTTCTAAACGTGGAACGCGCCAGGGAGAAGCGGTACAGGGTTCCCAGGGGATCGGCGATTTTTTCCATGATCTTGCGCGCCTCTTCCGGGGTCGCCGCGTCGATGACGGAGCTGAGCGCGGAGATCATTTTCGCGCCCTGGTCGCTCACGTTGGGCGGCGCGCCGTAGCAGCCCCGGCAGGGTACGTTGGCCTTTACGCACAGCGCCCCGCAGCCGCTTCTCGTGGCAGGTCCCAGGCACAGAATGCCCTGGTCTAACAGGCACTCGTCTTCTTTGGGAATGATTTCGTGGGGGCGGAAGAATTCTTTGATTTTCTTCTCCTTGCGGGTGCGCGGGCACTCGTCGCAGCAAGTTTTATCCCCGGCGCCCAGGATCGCGCCCCGGGGCGGTAACGCCTTCCCGGTTTTCAATATGTCAATCACCGCCTCCAGCACAGCGATGACCTGGGCGGATTGGGGTGGGCAGCCGGGGATGGTGTAATCCACGTCCACTACCTGGTCGAGCACCTTCACGGTGTTGTAGAATTCCGGGATTTCGATCTCTCCTTCCGGCATGGCGGTTTTGGGTTGGGGATAAATTCCCCGGGAGGATTCCTCCACGGTGGGAGATTCCCGGTAGGCGTATTCGAAGGTGCTCTTGGCGTCGTAAAAATTGGAGAGACCGGGGATGCAGCCTTCGTGGGCGCAGGAGCCGAAGGCGATCAGGGTTTTGGATTTCCGGCGCAGCAGTTTGGCGAGGTGCTCGTTTTCCGAAGTGCGAATCGCCCCGTTGAACAGGGTGATGTCGATCTCCTGATCCTGCATGGCCTCCACGTCTGCGTACTTGAAATCCATGGCGCAGGGCCAGAACACGATGTCGAAAAAGGCGGCCACCTCCAGGATTTTCTCCTCGATGTCCAGCACGGTGATCTCGCACCCGCCGCAACTGGCCGCCCAGTAGAGGGCTAATTTGGGTTTTGGCATGGTTGTTCTCCAATAGTATCAGGTTCAAACGGAATTCGGAAGTGACTAAAGTGACTAAAGTGACTAAAGTGGTAAAATTTCGTTAACTTTAGGCACTTTAGCTCACTTTAGCTCACTTTAGGCACTTAACTGAACTGAAGCACCAACGGCCCCATCTCCCGGATTTGCTCGGTGAATTCGAACGACACCCGGGCGTATTTCTCCGCTTCCGAGGCGGAAATCCACTCCAGCCGCAGGCGCTTTTCGTCGATGCCGAAGCGTTTCAGCACCATTTTCAGCAATTCGATGCGGCGCATGGTTTTGAAATTACCTTCCAGGTAGTGGCAGTCGCCAAAGTGGCAGCCGGCGATCAGCACCCCGTCGGCCCCTAACTCGAAGGCGCGCAGGATCATGGCCGGGTCCACCCGCCCGGAGCACATGGTGCGGATGATGCGGATATTGGGCGAGGATTGCAGCCGGGAAACTCCCGCCAAATCCGCTCCGGAGTAAGCGCACCAGTTGCACAGGAAGCCGACGATTCTCGGCTGGAAGGTTTCTCGGGTTTTTGGGGTACTTTGTTCGGTAGTTTTTTCTACGGTTTCCATTTTGGGTGCCTTTGAGTTTTTATATTGTCAGTTTATGTTGTAGGAACAAGATATATCTCGCCGCTACGGAGATTGAGCTATCCGATTTCTATTTCAAGACCATCATCTTACGGATTTGAACAAATTCTCCTGCCTTGAAACGATACAGATAGATGCCGCTGGCCAGGCCGGAAGCATCGAAAGTAACCTGGTGATACCCGGCGGGATATTCACCGTTTGCCAGGGTGGTTACAAACTCTCCGGTAATGTTGTAAACCGTTATTTGCACCTTACTCTTTTCCGGCAGGCCGAATTGAATCGTCGTGGTGGGATTAAAGGGATTGGGATAATTTTGAAATAGCACGAAATGATCCGGCAACATACCCGGGGAAACGGCATTTTGGGCGATTTTTTCCTGGCCGCCGCGGCGCTGGTTGAAGGTTACCGTATCGGAATAGCCGGATTTGTTGCCGGCTAAATCCACCGCCTTGAGTTTATAGAAAATGGGAGTGCAATCGACGCAATCCTGGAAAGTGGCCCCGGTTTCGCCGGCATCGACGTAATAGGTATTGGGAGTGCTGGCAAGCAGGCTCCAACTGCCGTAGCCTTTCTTCTTCCAGACTTCGTATTCCTCTAAATCCGTTTCCAGGTTAGCGTCCCAATCGATGCGGGGATTCTGGTTTGGGCCGACCACTGAGGGGGTCACATTCTGCGGGGGTTCCGGCGGGGTGTTCACTTTTGCGAAATAGGGATCGGCATTCAAATGTCTATGATCGGTCCATACCACATAATCGTTTCCCATATTGTCTAATACCATCCCCTGGTAATGGTAGCCGGGGCCGTTTCCCACTGTTGGATCTGAACTTCTGTCGGACACTTTCACCGGAGATCGGAAATTATCACCGTGATCATAAGACTCCGTAATATAGCAATCAACCGAATCCTCAACATCTTTATGCAGAAAAGTGACCGCAACCTTTCCATATGAATCACAGGCTACCCAGGGGAATACCTCTCCCTGTTCACCCAGAGTATTTCCGATAACCTTTGTTTGGCTCCAGCTATTTCCTCCATCGGTGGAACGCACGAATTTAATCCGCGGGGTAGAAATGATTTCTGACTCCCGGTCTTTATATGCAACATAAACATATCCATTACGCGGATCAACCGCCAGAGAAGGAAGATTCACATGCTCTATATACCCCCAGTATCCTATAACATCATAGGTAAATGAATCAACCGTATCTGGAGTAGTAAAAGTTGTTCCTCCATTGGTAGATTTACAAATTTTAAAGAGGCCGCCGTTATAATTGAAATCCGGCACGTACATCCAAGCCACATACACCTCGCCATTTGGCCCCACCGCTGGCATGGCTCCCTGAACAAATCCTGAGTCCGGGAGTCCTGATGGTATACCAGGAGGAGGATTGAAATAGGCTCCAGTCTTCTGTGGGGAAGCGATAGAATCTAAGGTCATTTCCGATTGAAATGTTTTCCCGCTATCCGCGGAGAAAGCAAATCGGATGCGGTAATAGCCTTCAAAACCGTCCCTCCAGGTTACATAAATTCTCCCATTATGGCTATAACTTCCACTGATAGTATTGTCAACCGCCATAAAGGGCTTATCATTATTGCTGGTCAAATCACTCACTTGGGCATGATGCCAGTCAGTCGAGCCGGCAAATGTTCTGGTGCGCGAAACCATAATCGGGCCTTGGCTGGTAATATCCCGGCCGTAATAACAATAAAAAGCATTTCCAAAATTATCAAAGGCAGACGAAGGGTCGATACCATAGGAGTAAATGCCGGTATCAGGAACGATCCCGTCACTCCAGTTAAGGCCACCATCGGTAGAAAAAGCATAGCCGGGTTCTGTTTTAGGATACGAGTTTCGATACTCATTCCAACTCGCTTTTAGGTAATTGGAATTTACCGGGCTGATGGCAATGGTGATCTCATTCTGAGTTGCAGAATTTGTGTCAATGGCAACATTCTCATATTGCGCAAAAACAAAAGTGAATGAAAACATCAATAGACTAATGATAAGGTTTTGCGTTTTCATGTTTTGCTCCCTTTTTGAATGAAGTTTATGAGTATTGTTTTTTTTAAGAAAGCCTTCAGTGGTGCACTCCCATTTGCGAAACGAGCGCTTCCCGAAAATCACAGTTATCGCAAAAGCACCATTTTTTTAGTTAATAAACATTCCTTGGCCTTTTCCGAAGGAGCAGATGCCCGTAAACGGTATATATAAACGCCAGAGGGAAGACCGGAAGCATCAAAAATCAGACGATGGATTCCCAGGGGGGCTTCTCCTTCAAACAGTGTTTTTATTTTTACCCCGATAATGTTAAATACTTCAATAACAATTTTCTCTTTTCGGGGAGAGTAAAATTCAATAATCGTTTGAGGATTGAAAGGGTTGGGATAATTTTGCTCCAGGAAGAAATCTGACAGAACCGGATCCACCGGTTTATCAATCGATACGATTGGTTGAACGCTGCGAAAAACTCCTCCATCTTCAGTTCCGGCATAAATATACCCGTCGGCATCCATGGCCAGGGAAAAGACGGTCGAATAAGGCAGACCGTCATTAACCTGACTCCAGCTATCCCCATTATTGGTTGAACGATAAACTCCGCCATAAAATGTGCCCACAAATAAATGGTCTGCGGGATTGATCGCGATAGCGGTGATCCGGAAATGATTCAAGCCGGCATTGATCTGTTGCCAATTGTTTCCTTCATCGGTAGAGCGATACATACCGCTAAAAAAAGTACCGGAGAAGATATGGTTTTGCGAATTGAGAGCTATGGTAAGAATTGGCTGAAAAGCTAATCCCAGGTAAGTCCAGTTATTGCCATCATTAGGAGAGACGTAAATCCCGGAATAGAGTGGGAATATGCTATAGTCACTTCCCCTGTAAATATAGCCCTGGGAATCCCGGGCAAGACAAAATATCTTATTATAAGGAAATCCTGTCTGCATCCAGGAATCGCCATTATCAGTGGAACGATAAATCCCACCGGTAGCGCCCAGGAAGATAAAGTTGTTTTGGGGTTTGATCAGAATCGCATGGATCCAGTTGCCAATCACCTGGGGCGGCAGACCATTATTAATCTGTACCCAACTGCTTCCTCCATCAATGGAGCGAAACACCCCCTGCTTCAGGGTTCCTGCAAAGAGGTGGCCGAGAGAATTGAAGGCAATAGAATGAACTTCCAGCCCTTGAAGACCGATCTGTGACCAGTTCTCCCCCTTATCGGTGGAGTTGAACAGGCCATTTCCGCGGGTTCCGGCAAAAAGGGTATTGTTGGGATTAACCGCTAATGCCAAAACATCAGTAATGATTAAGCCAGTATTGGTTTGAATCCAACTATCGCCATTGTCCAGGGAACGATAAATCCCCCCTCCCACGGTTCCGGCAAAGAGGTGATTCTGGTTATTGATTTGGAGGTACAAAATTCCATAATTAAAAAGCCCGGTATTGGTGGGGGTCCAGTTGTTGCCATTGTCCAAAGAGCGAAAAACCCCTCCCCCGGTTCCGGCAAACAAATGCCCGGCAGAATTGATTGAAATAGTATGAATCGATTCGGAGGTGATTCCCTGGCCGGATGGAATCCAGGTATTCCCATTATCGCTGGAACGATAAAGGCCGTTTCCGAGGCCGGCAAAAATATTTCCATTGGGATGAATTACCAGTGCATACACTCCAAAACCGGCCAACCCCACCTGCATCCAACTATTTCCATTGTCTGAGGAGCGATAAATTCCGCCATTGGAGCCTAAATAAATTTCTTCTGGTTGGCCGGAATGAACGGCAAAGCACAAAACTTCTATGAAACCCGGCAAACCATTGGTTAAGGGTAGCCAATTTTGTCCATTATCCGTGGAACGATATAATCCGATACCATTATTTACAAAGGCATTCGTTCCCGCAAAAACATCGCCACCGGAATTAATGGTTAAAGATAATATTGAGATTCCGGGTAAGGTATGATTCCAACTGTTCCCGTTGTTGGTCGAGAAGAATACCCCCCCTGCGTTATATGCCCCGGCGAAGATCATTCTGGTGGGATGAACGGCAAAGGCATTGATATAGAAGTTTGTTAAGCCTTCATCTACCTGAACCCAATGGTCTCCATTATCGGTAGAGCGGAATATTCCCGCTCCCCAGGTTCCGGCAAAAATATCTCCATTAATGTTTACTGCCAGCGCCCGAACGTCTCCCCCGGTAGGCCCGCCGGTTTGCCGCCAAAAATTTTGCGCTTTACTAATCCCAAAGGGAGTGATTCCCCCCAAAAGGCAAACACTCATAAGGAAGATGATCAGAAAAAATCGGTTTTTCATCTCTCCTCCTGAATTTTATTCTCTTTTGTACCAGTAAACACTGCAAGGGCTTCAGGATAACCCACAGACCTGCCAGGTCTTTGCAATGGCATTACTGCTTGATCTACTCCTCTAAAGACCTGGCAGGTCTAACTCGGTAACCCTAACACCTGAACAACATTTTCACACACTGTTTTTACACAGTTCGCGTGCAAAACTGAAGTTTTGCACTCCGGATAACACCGCTTTTACCCCGCCAAAATCCCCTCCAATTCCGCGTAGATTTGCTGGTCGGAAAATCCCTTGCCGGTAATCGCCCCGGCCGGGCAGGCGGCCACGCAGGTACCGCAGCCCTTGCACAGCGCGTCGTTGACCAGGGAGATTTTCTTCTCTTCGATGAAATCAATCGCGTGGTAGGGGCAGAGGTTGTTGCAGATGCGGCAGCCGCTGCAATAGCGCTCGTCGATCCAGGCGCGGATGGGATCCAAATCCACTTCCGCTTTGGAGATCATCGCCAGGGCCCGCCCGGCCGCGGCGCTGGCCTGCGCCACGGTATCGGGGATGTCCTTGGGTCCCTGGGCGCAGCCGGCTAAGTAAATCCCCTCGCTGACCGTGGAGAAGGGATCCAGCTTGGGATGGCGCTCTAAGAAAAATCCATCCGGGCTGCGCGACAGCCCGAATTGGTGGGCGATTTTATCCGCGGTCTTGCTGGGCTGCAACCCGTTGCACAGGATTACCATGTCCACCGGGATTTCCCGGAACTTGCCGATCAGGGTATCCTCGCAGCGGATGTTCAGGAATTTATCGCCGTCGAGAGTTTTCTTTTCCACCACTTCGGCCACTTTCCCGCGAATCACGTTTACTCCTTCCTCCAGGATGCGGGAATAGAACTCCTCGTACCCCTTGCCGTAGGCGCGCATGTCGATGTAGAACTGGTACACCTCCGCAGTGGTGCGGTCTTTGACTAAGTGGGCGAACTTCATGGCGTACATGCAGCACACCCGGGAGCAGTAGCGGTTGAAATTGGCGTCGCGCGAGCCTACGCAGTGGATGATGCCCACGGCGCGCGGCTCTTTGCCGTTTTCCAACAGCACTTTGCCGCCGGTGGGGCCGGTGGAGCTTAACATGCGCTCGAATTCCAACGAGCTGTACACGTTTTTCAGCTTGCCGTAGCCGTACTGGAACATCTTCGAGGCGTCGAAAATGTCGTAGCCGGTGGCGATGATCACCTGCCCGACCTCCACTTCCAGGATTTCATCCGGCATGGAATAATCCACCGCCTTCGGCTCGCACACCCGCTCGCACTCGTGGCACTCCACGCACACCCCGCAGCTCAGGCAGCGCGCCGCTTCGCGCATGGCCTGCTCCTCGCTGTAACCCAGCTCCACCTCGGCAAAGATGGCGGCGCGTTGTTTGGGATCCAGCTTGGGCGCGTGGGTGCGCGGAACCCGCGGCGTTTCCTTGTAAGTAGGCGCGTAGGAATGGGGCCGGAAGCTCTCCCCGCGGAAA
>WYBG01000008.1 GCA_011526015.1 Deltaproteobacteria bacterium
CGCATTCCCACCATCTGCCCGTTTTTGACGCCCATGGGGCTGCGCACTGCGTCGATAATGACGCTAAAACGTTCTTGCTTCATGGCTGATTTACTCCTTTTTTTCGGATTCTGAGTAAAACGATAATGAACCTCGATCCCCCGCACGTTTAAAACCGGTATTCCCCGTGGGAATACAAATCCTCCGCCAGCGCGCGCTTCATTTTGAAGACATCGTAAGGAAGCGCCATCTTTTCGCGCAGGGCGTGAATGCGCTCGAGCGCCATTTTCAACCCCTCCCCGGAAAGCAGGCTGTAAATGATCTTCTCCGCCGCCACACCGATGGAGAAGATTCTTTCCGCGCAGAAGGCTCCGGCGATGGTTAAGCGCATTTCCTCATTCCCATGGGCGTCGATGTACTGGTTTACCCGGGAAATGGTGCTATCCATGGCATACACGTCCGTGAAAATATCGCTCAGCGCTTCGGCCAATTGCTGCTCGTTGAGCAGGTCCTGCCCGTGTTTTACCAGGGCGTGGTGAAAACTTAGCAGGGCCAGGCGTTTGGCGGTTTCCAGCGCGCCAATTTCCGCGGCCAGGGGGCCGCTAAACGCCGGAAGTCCTCCATTCGTGGAATGAATACTCGCCTTGATCGCCTCCCGGATCGGCAGTTCTTCCATCAACGCTTTCTTCAGGAAATACCCCACGATCACCTGGCGGTTGATCTCGTTGGTACCCTCGTAGAGGCGGTCCACCCGGGAATCCCGGATAATGCGGGCCATGGGATAATCTTCCGTGAAACCGTATCCCCCGTACACCTGCAAGCCGGAATCCGCGTTGCACCACAGCGCCTCGCTTCCGAAAACCTTGCACATGGAGCACTCGATGGCGTAGTTCTCGATTGCCTGGGCGACTTCGGAAAAGTAATTGGGCGAATCGGGATCGACCCGGGAGATCGATTCATCCAGCAGGCCGGCGGTGCGGTAGATCATGCTGTCCAATGCGAAGGTACGCAAGATCATGTCCCCAAATTTGCCCTTGATGGCGTCGAAATGGGCGATCGGCTGCCCGAATTGCCAGCGTTCCAGGGCGTATTTCATGGATTGGTTGATGCACACTTTGCAGCCGCCCAAATCCGCCGCCCCTAATTTGAAACGCCCTATATTCAGGCTGTTGAAGGCCACCTCCGCGCCCCTGCCCACCCGGTGCAGCACGTTTTCCAGCGGCACTTTGGCGTTTTCAAAAGTGATGCTGCACGTAGAAGCACCTTTTTGTCCCATCTTGTGCTCTTCCTTGCCGAGCTGCACCCCCGGCGTGTCGCGCTCCACGATAAAAGCAGTAAAATCCTTGCCGTTCACCCGGGCGAAGACGATGTAGAGGTCTGCCCAGCGGCCATTGGTGATGAATTGTTTGGTCCCGTTCAGAATATAATGCTTTTGATCCTCCGAAAGGGTCGCGGTGGAGCGGATCGAAAGCGCGTCTGAGCCGGCCGTAGGCTCGGTGAGGCAGTAGGCGCTCAAAATTTCCGCGCTAACCAGTTTGGGAAGGTACTTTTGTTTTTGCCCCGGCGTGCCGAAAAATACAATCGGCAGGGTGCCGATGGAGACGTGCGCGGCGATGGTGACGCTGAAACTGGCGCACTGGCTGAAGGAAACGGATTCGGTTAAAATGGCCGAGGTGGTTTTGTCGAGGGATAACCCGCCGTAATTTTCCGGCACGTCGATACCCAAAAAGCCGATTTCACCGGCTTTGCGCATCAGGCCGCGCATTAATTCCGGGTTGTACTGCTCAATAGCCTCAACCTTGGGGTAGATTTCCTGGAGGGCAAATTCCCTGGCGAGTTCCAGGAATTGCAGTTGATCATCGGTAAAGCTTTCCCGGGTAAAGATCTTCTCCGATCCGGCCCGGGAGACTAAGAATTCTCCTCCGGTCTTCATAACGGTTCCCTTTTAAAATGATGAGAAATTATCTATATTGAACGAGCGTCAGGCGGCTAAACCGTCGCACCCGGAATTCTCATTTAAAAAAGGCGCTATTTCTAATTTCACAAATCATTACCGTGCACTTTTTTCAAATGAAACAATTTCGCTGAATTTGTCATGCCCGAACGCTACCCGCTTAAAACATGCGGGCACAAGTTTAATCGGGCATCCATGAGGCCTGGCGGATATGGATTCCCGCTAAAAACATGCGAGAATGACACTCTTTGAGCAACAAAATCAAAAAGTGCACGGTAGTGAAATTTCACAAATCCCTCTGCCTCACTGGCCAGAGCGGCGATCATACTCAGAACAGTGTTCAATTTACAAAAAAAGTATTACAAAATCATTTTAATTTTAGAAACTAATTTTGAGAAACCCGGTTAATGATGTAAATTTAAACGTCGGAAGGGGTAGTTTGATGAATAGTATCCATAAAATAAAGATGTTTAAGCGAGGCATTTCCATGAAAAGAATAGCGGTATTTTTCTGGATTCTCCTGGCCGGAATGTATCTTGCGGCCCAAAACGGCCAGCCGCAGCGCCCGGCCTCCGCGGTTGCGGATACCACCCAGGTTCGTTTCGCCGCCCTGGCCCCGGAGCCGCAGCATCGCAATGTCAGCCAACTGGTCTCGCAGTTGCTGATGCGCAATCACTACCAGCGGAAGCAGATCGATGATTCCCTCTCTTCCCAGGTTTTTGACGAGTATCTGAAATTTTTAGATTTTAATCGCACCTATTTTCTGGCATCCGATATCAAGTCCCTGGAAGCCCATCGCTACATGTTCGATGACTACCTGCTCTCCGGGCAGGTGGAACAGGCCTACGAGATTTTCAACCTCTACGAAACCCGGGTGGCGGAGCGATTGGAGCACGTTTTTCAACTGCTGAACCGGGAATTTGACTTTACGATAGATGAGTACCTGGAAGTGGACCGGGAGAATGCGCCCTGGCCAAAAACAAAAGCGGAACTGGATGAATTATGGCGGAAACGCCTGAAAAACGAAGCTCTGAACCTGAAACTGACCGGAAAGGACTGGAACAGCATTGCGGAGACCCTGCGCAACCGTTATAAGCGCATTCAAAAAAACGTTACCCAGTATCAGAGCGAGGACGTTTTCCAGTTGTTGATGAATTCGCTGGCGGAATCCTTCGACCCTCATACCAACTATTTTTCCCCCAAGGAATTCGACGATTTCAAAATCCAGATGAGCCAATCGCTGGAAGGGATCGGGGCGCGCCTGACCACGGAAAGCGACTATACCAAGGTGGTAGAGATCGTACCCGGCGGCCCGGCGGAAAAGAGCCGGCAATTATTCCCCAACGACCGGATTATCGGGGTGGGGCAGGACGCGGACAGGGAAATTGTGGACGTAATCGGCTGGCGGATCGACGACGTGGTGCAATTGATCCGGGGGAAAAAATCCACCATTGTGCGCTTGCAGGTGCTGCGCTCCGGCGCCCCGGCCAATGCCTCCCCGGACACTATCGCCCTGGTGCGCGACAAGATCAAGTTAGAAGACCGCTCCGCCAAAAGCGATACCCTGCAAATTATTCACCAGGGCAAAAAATTAACCCTGGGAATCATCAACATTCCCTCGTTCTACTCTGATTACGAAGCCCGCCGGCGCGGGGATAAGGATTACAAGAGCACTTCCGGCGACGTCAAGAAGCTCGTTGAAGCATTGGAACAGCAGGGGGTCGATGGCATTGTCATCGACCTGCGCGGCAACGGGGGAGGTTTTCTGGATGAAGCGGTGGAGCTGACCGGCTTGTTCATCGACAAGGGCCCGGTGGTGCAAGTGCGCAACGCCGGCGGGGGGGTGGACGTTCAATGGGATACCCGGCCGGGCAAAATTTACCATGGCCCCCTGGCGGTGCTGGTAGATCGCCTGAGCGCATCCGCGTCGGAAATTTTTGCCGCAGCGATTCAGGATTATCGCCGTGGCATCGTCATCGGGAGCCAGTCTTACGGGAAAGGAACGGTTCAAAATGCCTTCGACCTGAACCGCTATTACCGCAGCCCTGCCGAGCGGCTGGGGCAGTTGAAGATGACTATCGCCAAGTTCTACCGGGTGAACGGCGGAAGCACCCAGCACGTAGGGGTGATACCGGATATCTCTTTCCCCTCCCGCTTTGACAAAATGGAGATCGGGGAAAGCGTGCAGAGAAACGCGCTGTTGTGGGACCGCATCGATGCGGTTAAGTTCACCCCGGAAATTGATTTCTCCTCCCTGGCAAAGCGCTTGAAACAGGAATCCGATTTCCGCCTGAGCCAGAATGACGAATATATGAAGTTAATGAAAAACCTGGCGGAACTGGAGGAACAACAGAACCAGACCCGGATTTCTTTACAGGAAGCGAAACGCCTGGCGGAACGGAACAAGGTGGAAAAAGAGGATCTGCTCGCCGAGGGAGAGACGCATGACGGGGCGGCGGCTGATTCCGCTGCCATTGCGGACGCCCGCACACCCAATCACCAGGGATTGAAGAAGGATTTGCTCTTGAAGGAGAGCGGCCATATCCTGGGAGACTTCTTGCTGTTAGCTAAAAAGTGAAAGCGTTTTCCCCGGGAATGAATGAAAGAAGCGTGAAACGTAACGGAATACGGAATACGCAATACGGAATGAATACCTGTGGTGTATTGCGTATTGCGTATTGCGTATTGCGTAAAATTTACGCATCACGTTTTACGCTTCACGAATTACCTCTGGCTAATCACACCACTATCCTATCCCAAACACCATAACACTCGAACGCGTCCTATTCTTCCAGCGCCAGGGTGAAGGCGGTAGTCAATTTTAAAATGTCCTGATTGGCTTTTTTTAGCCGTTCGCCCATGATCCGGGCCAGGTTTCTCATCACTTTGTAGCCCAGCGCGTTATTACTCCCCGCCAGTTGCAAAAACTCATCTTTCTCGATGACCCCGAACTTGCTGGCCTGAATGGCAATGGCTGTGGCGCTGCGAACATCGCTGTCGCCGAAAAGCACCATTTCCCCCACGCAGGGGTGGTCTTCCTGTTTCAGGCGAATGAGGGCCATGTTATCGCGGTTTACCTTGCCCGGCTTATCTTTCAACAGGGTCAACGGCTTGGAGATTTCGATTTCCCCTTCCAGGAGAATATACATCTCGTCTCCCCTTTCCCCCTCTTCAAAGATCTTTTCCCCATTTTGGAACGATTTAAAATGCAAGATCGAATAAATCTGCTCAAGTTCCGCGTCGGTCAGATCCTCGAAGATCGCGTAATTGCTCAAATATTTGAAATCGATCATGGCTCCATTCACCCGGGTTTATTTTTCGGAGAATAATTGGGCAAGAATTAAGGCGTAATCTCTCTCTTGAATGCGATAATCATTCGGAGGGTTGATGGTCACGCGGGTTTTTTGCCGCGCTCCCCCGCCCCGCCCGGATTCCTTCAATTTCCGTTCGATATAAGCGTCTAAGTAGGAATGTTCCTCGGCCAGTATATCCCGTACATTAAAAGGCTCTTCCTCGGAGACAATCCCCAGGAAAATCGCCTGCCGGGCGGCCCTGAAATGCTCCTGCAATTCCGCAACGGTTTTACCGACAAATGCCTGCGGGATGCTAACCCGCTGCACTTTATCGGCGGCGCTCAAATTCATCATCTGATCAAAAAACTGCGGCACCCCGGGAGCAACCACGTGCTGGGCCAGCAAAAAACTGGTGTACCCGTCGCGGAGAATAATTTCATCCACTTCGGCGTGGTGGAAATGGCCGGCGCTGCTGGGATCAAGGATATGGGCATATACTTTGAGCCGGGGGTTGAGCGATTTGGCCATCAGAACGGCCAGCAAGGTTTTATCATCCGCCTGGGAAACGGTTTTTTCGACCTGGTCGGGCAGGACAATCATCGCCCGGGCAGATTTAATATTGGCGCGGTTCAGGGCTGTTTCACCGGAAAAATCCCCCCGGACAAATTTAAGTTTAATTTTCTTATACCGCAGGATCACATCATGAATGATCTCTTCCTGCACGTCGTTCACCAGCACAATCCCGGGGTGAGATTCCCGGGAGATATTTTCGAATGCTTGCAGCAGTTGTTCGGCCTGAAAGCTCCAACCGCATATCAGAATGTGATCTTTCCAGTGGATGCTCTGCAATCCTTTACCCTCCTTGATTTTTCGGGCAACCAAAACCGAAGATATCGTTGCGGTGAAAATAGATAACAGCGCCACCCCGGAAAAAGCCACGAATATGCCCACAACCCGCCCGCCGGTGGTGATGGGATATTTATCGCCGTAGCCGACCGTGGTCATGGTGATCAACGCCCACCAGATGGTTTCTCCGAACTTGTGAGCGAGACTGGCCCCGCGGTTGCTGATCATGTTGCTGGCAGGGTTTTGCAATTCAAAAAACATCACTGCCAGCGCAGCAATCAGGGTAAGCAGCAGAATCCCTCCCAGCGCCTTCAGCAACCCGCTTTCCCGGACAATGATGAGGCTTTCCCTTAGAGATTCAGCAAATATTTTCAGGCGTATTCTATAGCTCACCGCGGAACCCGCTCCGGAATTTTTGGTTCGCTTCAAAAGCGGAATAAATATAACAGAAAATTGGCAAGCGTGCAACTAAGGGTTCCACTCTCCTCCTCTCCCTCACCCGAAATGGGGCCATTTTTTTCAGACGAAGCTTGAATTCTGGAAAATAAGGGCATATAATGAATCAGTGATGGAAGACGTGCAAAGACAAAAATATCGCAATCTCCTTTTTTATTCGAATTCCCGCTTAATCGATAAAACTGCCCGGCAGGATGGCGCGCTAAATCCATTTCGACTTCCGATTGAATCATCCCGCGGGAATGGTTATTCCTCTATGATCCGTAAGCTCTAAAACACCGGTGAAAAAATGCCAAAGAAAAACTATTACATCCAGCTTTTCAGCATTCATGGCCTGGTACGGGGTTCCAATTTGGAGATGGGCCGCAACGCCGATACCGGGGGCCAGGTAAAATATCTGGTGGAACTCGCCCGGGCGCTCGGCTCCCTGGAAAAAGTGCGCAAAGTAGATTTATTCACCCGCCGGATTCGCGGGAAAACCTTCTCTCCGGATTACGATCAACCGGTAGAGCAGCTTAGCGACAAGGTGAGGATCGTGCGCATCCAATGCGGCGGTACCCGCTACATTCGTAAAGAGCTGCTGTGGCCGCACCTGGACGAATTCGTCGATAAAACCCTGAAGTTCATTAAAGACAGCAACGATTTACCGGATTTTGTCCACGGCCATTATGCAGACGGCGGGTACGTGGCCAAAGAATTATCCACTTTCCTGGGGGTTCCGTTCGTATTCACCGGGCACTCCCTGGGCCGGCCCAAGCAGCAGCGGTTGGGAGAGAACGGTCTCTCGGAAGAGGAAATGAATAAGCAGTTTCACATCGACCGGCGCATCCGGGTAGAAGAAGAAGTGATTGCCCGGGCCAACCTGATCGTCACCAGCACCACCCAGGAAAAGGAAAAACAATACGGGATGTATTCCTCAGTTGCATCCGGAACATTCCGGGTGATTCCGCCGGGGATCGATACCCGGCGTTTTCATCCCTTTTATGAAGACGTCTTTGAGGGATCCGAAGAGCAGGAAAAAATCAAAGAAGCGCGGTTTTTCATGACCAAAGAATTAGAGCGATTTTTGACCCATCCGGAAAAACCGCTGATCCTGGCGCTTTCCCGCCCGGACTGGCGCAAAAATATCTCCGGGCTGGTCACCGCCTATGGCATGGACAGGGAATTACAGGCCATCGCCAACCTGGCGATATTTGCCGGCATTCGTAAAGACATCAACAAAATGGATGATAACGAACGGGAGGTATTGACCGAATTGCTCCTGTCGATGGACAGGTTCGACCTCTACGGAAAACTGGCCATTCCCAAGCGCCATGATTTCGAATACGAGGTTCCGGAATTATACCGGATTGCCGCCCGCGCCGGGGGAGCGTTCGTGAATCCCGCATTTACCGAGCCTTTCGGGTTGACCCTGGTGGAGTCTGCGGCCAGTGGGCTGCCGATTGTCGCCACCGATGACGGCGGCCCCCGGGATATCATCAAAAACTGCAAGAACGGTCTGTTAGTGGACGTGCGCCAGCCGCAGGAGATGAGCGCCGCTTTGAAAAAGATCCTGGTCGATGCGGATCAATGGCGGATTTACTCCCAGAACGGTATCCGGGGGGTTAAAAAACATTATTCCTGGGAGGCGCATTGCCGGAAATACCTGGCCGAAATTGCCAAATTGCCTTTCGAGAAAATCGCCGCTACGGAAATACCGGACGCCGCGCCGGCCATCGGGCGACGATTCAAGAGCCTGAACAAGTTGTTCATTACCGATATTGACAATACCCTCCTGGGGGACGAGGAAGCGCTGGAGCGCCTGGGTGTTCTGATCCGGCAAAACCGGAAAAAATTCGGATTCGGGGTGGCCACGGGGCGCCCCCTGGAAGCGATTGTTCCCTTATTCGAGGAAAGCTCCTTTCCGCGCCCGGAAGTGATCATCGCTTCCGTGGGAACGGAAATCTATTACACGAAAGAACTGCTGCCGGACCGCGGCTGGAAAACCCATATCGCCGCCCAATGGCAGCCGGAACAAATAAAGGAAATTTTGCGCCGTCTGCCGCTTTTAAGGGCACAGGATGAAGACCCGGAACGGGAGTTCAAATTGAGCTATTTCATGGAAGCGCCGGAATATCTCGCCAGGGTTCACCAGGCGCTCACTGAAAACCGCCTGCGCTATAACCTGGTGTATTCCCAGGGAAGGTTTTTGGATATCCTGCCCTTCCGGGCTTCCAAAGGCAAAGCCATTCGCTACCTCTGTTATAAATGGAATATTCCCCTGGGGCACACCCTGGTAGCCGGGGATTCCGATAATGACGCCGATATGCTGCGAGGGGAGATGCTGGCGGTGGTGGTGGGCAACCATCACCCGGAGCTGGAAAAATTAAAAGGGTTGCGCCATATCTACTTCGCTTCCGGGAACCACGCCGCCGGGATTATGGAAGGTTTCGAGCATTACGATTTTCTGAACCTGTAAGGCGGCTTCAGTACGGTGTTTTAGTGTTTTGGTGGTGGAATGGCATTCGTGCACCAAAACACCAGAACACCAAAACACCAGAACACCCTGCCACCCTTCACGCTTAGAAAGGAGAAACTGCCCCAATGAATAAATCTCTAAATGATATTCTCGATGAAAAAGAAGTGCATGATTTTCAGGCATTTTTATATGATCTGGCCCAGGGAGAGAAAAAATATCTTTTGCGGAACGATATTCTGCTGGCGTTTGAAAAATTTTGCAATGAACCCGGAAGGCGATGCTCCCTGGAGAATAGCTCCTCAGCCTATCGCCTGCTGCGCCAGACCCCGGAGCTGATCATTTCCGACGGGGCCGCTATTTTACTCCACCGTTACCAATTATCCCGTTACCGGATTTACAAGATCCACATTCACAGCGGTGCCCTGGAAGAGATTTCCAAAGCGGATTTGTTGGACTTCCAGGACCGTTTTGCGGGCGCGAATCCGGACGGGCAGGAAGAAAAACTGCGCATCGATTTTATGCCCTTCTATGACTATGGGCCGAATATCAAAGATGTCAAAAGGATTGGGAAGGGAATCGAGTACCTGAACAAATATATGTCCAGCAGCCTGTTTCAAAATCCCGATAAATGGCACACAGCACTGTTCGAGTTCCTGAAGATCCACTCCATCGACCAGCAGCAGTTGCTAATCGACGGCGATTATATTCGAACCGTTACAGAATTGACCGAGAACCTGGAAAAAGCCATGCACCAATTGGAGGAATACGACCCCCAAACCTCTCACGCCGAAATTTTTCCCCTGCTCCGGCGCAATGGTTTTGAACCCGGCTGGGGAGATACCGCCGGGCGCGTCCGGGAAACCATGCATCTGCTCCGGGAGTTGTTCCTGGCCCCGGACAGCCAGAGTCTGGAGCAATTTATCTCGCGCATTCCCATGATCAATCGAATCGCCATTATTTCCCCACACGGCTGGTTCGGGCAGGAAAATGTGCTCGGCCGCCCGGATACCGGGGGGCAGGTGGTCTATATTCTCGACCAGGTTCGCGCCCTGGAAAAATATCTGGCGGAACGGATTCGCTCCTACGGCCTTTCAATCACCCCCAAAATCATTATACTCACCCGCCTGATTCCGGAGCACCAGAATACTAACAGCCACCAGCGCCTGGAAAAAGTTCACTACACCGAAAACTCATTCATTCTGCGGGTTCCCTTCACTGACAAACAGGGCCAAATCGTTCCCCGGTGGATCTCCCGGTTTGAAATATGGCCCTACCTGGAACGCTTTGCCCAATTGAGTTTCCATGAACTGCAAAGCGAGTTCAACGGGCGGCCGGACTTGATCATCGGCAACTACTCCGACGGCAACTTAGTGGCCATGCTGCTCTCTAAAAAATTCGGAGTGACGCAATGTAATATCGCCCACGCGCTGGAGAAGACCAAGTACCTCTTTTCCGATCTCTACTGGCAGCATTTCGAGCAGGAATATCACTTCTCGCTGCAATTTGTCGCCGACCTGATCTCCATGAACATGTCCGATTTCATCATTACCAGCACTTTTCAGGAAATTTCCGGCGCGCAAGAGGGCCGCGGGCAGTATGAATCTTACCAGTTTTTCACCATGCCGGGCCTGTTTCAGGTGGAAAACGGCATCAACCTGTTTCACCCCAAGTTTAACGTCATTCCGCCGGGCGTTGAGGAGAGTGTATATTTCCCCTATGATGAAACCGACCGCCGGCTGCCCAAACATACCCGGCGTTTGGAAGAATTGCTGTTCTCAGCGCAAAACAAGACGGCTTACGGAACGTTGGACGATCCCGGGAAACGCCCGATCTTCAGCATGTCGCGTTTGGATCGGATCAAAAATATTACCGGGCTGGTGGAGAGCTTCGGCCAATCGCCGGAATTGCAGGAAAAGGCCAATCTCATCCTCATCGCCGGAAAGATCAGAACCGACGAGACCGATGATGCGGAAGAGAGATCCGAAATCGAACGGATGTACTCCCTGATCGATCAATATCAATTGCAGGGCAAAATCCGCTGGCTGGGGGTTCATCTTCCTAAAGAAGACGGCGGGGAAGTTTACCGCATCATCGCCGACCGGGAAGGAATTTTTGTGCAGCCGGCCCGTTTCGAGGGATTCGGATTGACGGTTTTGGAGGCGATGGCCAGCGGGCTGCCGACTTTTGCCACCCAGTTCGGCGGGCCTTCGGAAATCATCGTGCCCGGAAAAAGTGGTTTCCTGATCAATCCTACCCTCCCGGAGCTGATCAGCCGCCCCTTGCTCGAGTTTTTAGGCAAATTAGAGCAAGACGCATCCCTGTGGAAAAAAATCTCCCGACAGGCCATCCAAAGAGTGCAGGAGAATTTCACCTGGAGGCTCTACAGCGAACGCCTGCTCAACCTGACCGCCCTGTACGGTTTCTGGCGTTATTCGGTGGCGGGCGCCGGAAGACAGGGGCTGGCGCTCTATTGCCACTTATTATTTCAGCTCTTCTTCAAACCACGGGCCCGGGAACTGGAGAACCGCTAACCTTCCCCCATAATGCTACTACGGAAACCGCTTCCGCACCGGGGTTTTTTTGAAATCGGAGCGGTTCAAATTGACGTCCTGGTTGGGATTGTAATCCTCCCGGTTGGTATAAACCACCTCGCCGCTTTCGTTTACCCAGCGATACTGCCACTGGTTGGAGCCGGTCTCCACCTGGTTGGTGTAGGGATTGACGTATTCTTCCTGGTCGGTAAGGGTGAGGAACATATCGTTGTGGATTTCCGCGTTGGTTTTTTGGCGATGCTCCACGATCTCCCGGTCGATGCGCTGAATTTCCTGCATGGTCTGGGCGACGATCCCGGCGCGCTGCATTTGCCCGCGAATTTCCCCCGCCAGCCATTGGGAGTTGATGATCACCGAATTTTGCATGAGGCTGAACACCGCTTCCCACTGTTCGAATTCATTGCCGGGAGCGCGGATGAAGAAGGTCTCTTTGTTTCCCCACATTCCCGCTCCCGCCTGGCCCCAATTTTCGATCACGGTAAAGAGCTTTTCTTTGTAAGTAACCCCGTCTTCCTGGTAAGAGACGGCCAGGATGGCGGCGTCGTAGCTAAAATCTAATTGGGGAATGAGCGCCTTCTGGCGCTGGCGGTATTTCTGCGACAGTTCCGGCAGGCTGCGCTGCTCCAGGATTTTTATCCCGGAAGCGCGCGGATGGGCATAAGGGAAAACGATCTGGCTGAGGAATTGCTGCGCCGGCATCAGGTAATACACCGGCATGCCCATGTAGTTGCTGCCCTGGGGGAACAGCCCCATCTGCCCGGCGGGGGACATGCGGGAATCAAAATACAAAACGTCCGGCAGCCAGCGCGCCATCACGGAGC
Source organism: Deltaproteobacteria bacterium (assembly GCA_011526015.1). Classification (GTDB taxonomy): domain Bacteria; phylum Calditrichota; class Calditrichia; order RBG-13-44-9; family J075; genus JABWBP01. The sequence continues at coordinate 12,360 of WYBG01000008.1, forward strand.
CCTGGCGGTCTTTTTTCACCGCGAAATCTAATTTGGCGGCGACGGATTGGGAAGGCCCGCCCTGCGCGGTGGGATCGACGCGCAAAATTCCCCCTTCGGTTTGCCAGCCCCGGGGAATGAGCAGGCTGAAAGCACCTTCCTTCGGCTCGTTGGCGCGCTGGAAGATCATGGTTTCCGGAACGCCCGCGCTTTTCGATTGGGGAGCGGCGGATTCCCGGCGCGGCGGGGCGGCATTCTCCTCCCCGCCGGCCGGCCCGGTGGAAAAGGTCAGCAGGTACGGCGTCACCGCAACGGTCTCGTCCGCCGCGCTTTTGAACCCTTTGCGGGCGGCGCTGTTGATTCCCAGGCTGTAGGCCGTTTCCGGTTCCAGGATTACCGGCAGAACGCAGGTACGGTTGTCTTTAAAATAAGGATCGCCGGCGGTTTCTGGAAACCGGCCCGCTTCGGTTTCCACGAACGACCAGCTATTTTGCTTCACCGGGGCGCTGAAGACGATGACGATCTCTTCCAAACCGGGGCTTACATTGACAGCCCCGGCCGCCGGGACGGTTTGCGCCACGCGAATCTCCCCGGCCAGTAAAAACGTAGCAAAGAAGCATGAAATGAGTCCCAAAAGGTAAAAAGGTTTCATAATTGCCTCCGGCAAGTTGGATAATTTGATAACGTCACATTTAAAGATTTTGGCAGGATGAACAGGATTTACAAGATGAAAATTGAAGCATTTGGCAAGCCAGCTGGCAAAAGAGTCAAATATAAAATCCTGACCTCCTGTCAATCCTGTCAAAAATCTTAATCTAACATTGTCAAGATAATTACCGACAAATAACGAAACGATTTAGGGGCTAATTTGGGATAGAGAAGGATTCAAAAACAATGACATGGATCAGGTTGAACCATGATAACGGCAAAATAAATTTTGCCGCTCCCGTTTTCGGGTTTAAATTGGCAGCCGTTTAAGACGGGGAAAACCGGCAATGATCTACAAAATCGGCACTTGCGGGTACAGCTACAAGGATTGGGAAAGGGTTTTTTATCCCGAGGGGTTGCCCCCGGGCGATAAACTGGTACACTATGCCCGGCATTTCCCGGCGGTGGAGATCAATTCCACCTATTACAATATTCCCCACCACGCGGTTTTCTACCATTTGCAGCGGAAAGTTCCGGAGCACTTCGAATTCATCGTCAAAACCCACCGCGAAACCACCCATACTCGAAAAGAAAACCAGCGCGCCATGGCGGAATTGACCGAATCGCTCAAACCCCTCATCGAAGCGAACAAATTCCGGGGGTTTTTGGCGCAATTTCCTTACTCGTTCAAAAATACTCCCGAAAACCGCGATTACCTGGCCAAAACCCGGGAGCTGGCCGGCGATTTCCCCCTGTTTGTCGAATTCCGCAACTGCACCTGGAACCACCCGGAAATTTTCGATTTTCTGCGGAGGCATGAAATGGGGTACGTCAACGTGGATGAGCCGCCGCTGCGGGGATTGCTGCCTCCCCAGGACATTGCCACCACGGATACCGGCTACGTGCGCTTTCACGGGCGCAATCAAACTGACTGGTGGGAAGGAACCAACGAAACCCGCTATAATTACGACTACCGGCAGCCGGAACTGGAGGAATGGAGCGGCCGCCTCGCCGAATTGATCAAAAAGAGCCTCAAAACCTACGTCTTCTTCAACAACCATCCCGCGGGAAAAGCGGTGGAAAACGCCCTGGCGATGATAAAAATATTGGAAAGGCAGGTGGGGCTTTTGGGGCAGTAGGCAGGAGCAGGGGCAGGAGCAGTGGCAGGGGCAGGGGCAGGAGGCAATAAAGTCTATGCCAGAGGTTGTACTTGCCGCCCACTTGCCTACTGCTTCTGCCTATTGCCTACTCGTCCACAACCTCCTGCCTGCTTTCCTGCCAATTGCCCAAATTCATTGTTTCTGGATATTTTCAAACCTATTTTTAGCGTGAATTTGCAATAGCCGGGATCAACTATGATGAAAAATCGCTTCCCACTTCTCCTCATCGCCGCCGCCCTGCTCTGGCTGGCCGCTTGCGAGGCCCCCCGCAACAACGCCCTGGATCCCAATAATCCCCAAAGCCCCTACGCCGTGCTGGAAGGCCGCTTGCAGACCTTCAGCATTCCCCGCCAGAACCTGGCCGGAGTTCTGGTCTGGTGGAGAAACGCCAAATTGCAAACAACCTCCGGCAGCGACGGCCGCTTTCGCTTCGAAAATATCCATCCGGCGGACGGCTGGCTGGTGTTCGAGAAACCGGGTTACCATTGCGATTCCCTTCAAGTCGCCTGGGGAGGCGTGAAAAAAGTCTCCCTGGAGCACTTTCTCAACGCCGCGCCGCTGCTGGAAGGTTTGGAGGTTTACAGCAGCGTCATCAACCAGCACGGCACCCCGCCGGATTTCCAGGTAGCTTTAGAGGCGCAGGTCTCCGACCCGGACGGGGATATCGACACCGTGTTCTGGGAGATTCCGGATTTGCAAATCACCGGATTCTTGAAATTCGACGTCGATAACAACCTTTATACGAACAGTTACAAAACCGCACTTGCACCCTTTAATCTCGATAACGAAGCGATCGTCGGGCACGGGTTCGACATCGTTGTAAAAGATAAATTCGGCAGGCGCACTCGGCTGGGCGGGAAGCCGGTTCAGCGGGTGATCAAACAGGAGATCACCACCCTGGCGCCTTTAGGCGGGGTTTCCGTGCCCTCCATGCCGACGTTGCAGTGGCAAAAGTTTATCCCGGGATTCTCCCATACCTACCGCCTGGAAGTATTCAAGAAAATCGATGATTTCAGCAACCCGGAGCTGTTCTGGCAACGCGATAATATCGACCAGGATTCTACCCATTATACCATAGAGACGGAACTGGATACCGCGGAGTACTTTTGGACCATTTGGGGCATCGATGAATTCCTAAACCGCACCCGCTCCAAACCGGCGTCGTTCAAATTTCCCTGATATTAGGCCTTACACAATACGAAATACGAACGGTAGAATATCCATTGCGTATGGCGTATGGCGAAATGAGATACCCAAATCATGAATGAAATTAAACCGCAAGACCTTCATGGGATTTTAGGGCTGGGCAAGACGCAGTTCGAAATCCTCTACCGCCTCAGCCAACTGCTGAACCGGGTAACTTACCCCGACAGCCTGATCGAGGAAGCGTTAGACCTGGTGGTGGCCGCCATTCACGCCGAGCGAGGGTTATTTGTGCGCTGGGAGGAAGCGGAAAACCGTTTCTCCATCATCGCCGCCCGCAATGTGAACCGGGAAAAAATCACCGATCTTTCGGAATTTTCCTCCGGCATCTTGCAGAAGGTCATCGCCGAAAAGCAGCCCTGCGTCTATCACAACGTGCAAAGCGATCCGCAGTTTTCGCAGTTTGAAAGCGTGCTGCTGCACAGCATCCAGTCGGTGGTCGGGGTGCCGATTGTTTACCGGGGGCAAATCTGGGGCGTTATCCTGGCGGACAGCCGGGAGAACCGCCAGGAGTTCACGGAGGAGAATCTGGTGTTCCTGGATTTCTTCTCCAACCTGGTCTCCCTGGCGCTGGATAAAATCATCCGGTTCGAAGAGTTGGAGCGGGAAAATCAAATTTTGCGCAACCGGCTACAGGCCGCGCAGCCCCTCCCGGATATGATCGGCGAGAGCGCCCCGATGCGCCTGTTGGCGGCGCTCATCCAGCGGGTGGCGCGCACCGACGCCACGGTGCTGATCCTGGGTGAAAGCGGAACCGGCAAAGAACTGGCCGCGCACGCAATTCACAAACTCAGCGCCCGGGCAAAAAATCCTTACCTGGCGCAATTCTGCGGCTCCATTCCCGATACCCTGTTAGAAAGCGAGCTTTTCGGCTATAAAAAAGGCGCTTTTACCGGGGCGGCGGCGGATAAAAAAGGGTTATTCGAAGTGGCCGGTGGGGGCACATTTTTCCTTGACGAAATCGGCGACGTCTCCTTAGCGCTGCAAGCCAAATTGCTGCGGGTGCTGCAAAACCAGGAGATCATCCGCCTGGGCGATACCAAAGCGATGAAGGTCAACGTGCGCATTATTACCGCTACCAACCAGGATTTGAAACAACTGGTTCAGAAGGGAAAATTCCGGGAAGACCTGTTCTACCGCCTGAACGTCTTCCCCATTACCCTGCCGCCGCTGCGCGACCGCCGGGAAGACATTCCCCTGCTGGCGCAATTTTTCATTCGCAAATACGCCGGTCGCGACGTCGCCCTGCACCCGGAGGCGCTGAAGAAGCTGCACCAGCATCCCTGGCCGGGCAACGTGCGCCAATTGGAGAACGCGCTTCAGCGCGCCCTGATTCTCTGCGATGGGGATAAACTCCTGCCGGAGCACTTGATCCCGGAAGATGCGGAAGCGAATGACCCCAAAACCTTCAAAGGATCGCTGAAGGAGTTGGAAAAACAGCTTTTATTGAGCCGGTTGGAGAAGTTCAACGGCAACCGCACCCGGGTGGCGCAGTCATTGGGCGTCTCGGTGCGCTGGGTACAGTTGAAGTTGAAAGAGTGGGACAGTTAAATTCAAAACTTTGCTAAACTAATATAGTTTTCATCATTTCTTTAATAACCAGGAGGCCTTTTGTATGTGGGTCGAAGAAATCAATTTAGAGAACATTCGCTGCTTTGAAAAAGCCTCGTTGAGATTTGTAGGCAGGGACGGCCCCCACCGCTGGGTCACTTTTTTGAGCGAGAACGGCGGGGGAAAAACGACCGCGTTACAGGCATTAGCGCTGCTATTGGCCGGCCCGGAAGGAGCCAAACAGTTATTGGCGCGTCCTTCCGGCTGGGTGCGAGATGAAAATCATTCCGGCAAAATTTCTATCCGTATCCAGCAAGGGGATAATGATCCAGGAACATATAACGGGCAGCCGACTACAGCTTTCGGCTATACCTACTTTATTACCGGCAGTAAACCGATCACCATTCGCAATAAGCAATTTACGGAGCCGGCGATCCAGGAAAATCCTGAAAAGCTTTTGACCTGGCTGCGACAGAATGCGCTCACCTCCAAAGGTTCGGGATGGTTTGCGGCAGGGTATGGCCCGTTTCGTCGCTTGACCCGTTCCAGCCAAATTATTGTGCCGTCATTAGAGCCCCAGGCAAGATTCAGCAATTTCATCACCCAATTCGATGAAGATCAACCGCTTTCCATTTTTGAACGCTGGATGGTTTATCTGGATTATCGAATTGCGAAGGAGAACGATGAAACGGCAAAACGACAGAAAGAATTAGGGATTGCCGCTATTAACAAAATGCTCCCTGTAAGGGTACAATTTGATTCCGTATCCGCTGAGGGGCGCATCTTATTCAACATTGGCGGGCAAAAAGTGCCTACCATTGCGTTAAGCGACGGCTATCGCAGCATTTTGGCGCTGGCGGGCGATCTGGTATGGCGGCTGATCCTGGCGTTTCCGAACAGTGAGGACCCGTTGCGAGAAGAAGGGGTGGTTTTGATTGACGAACTGGATATTCATCTTCACCCGCTCTGGCAGCGCGATATTGCCGGCTGGCTGAGGGAGCAATTTCCAAATCTCCAGTTTTTTGTAGCTACTCATAGCCCATTGATTGCTGCCGGCGCCGGAGAAGATGCCCTGACGATGCGGTTTATACTTCAAGAGGGAAAGACCTCTGTCGAAAAAGTAGGTAATGTTTCCGCGATGAATGTTGACAGGATTTTGCAAAGTTCCGCGTTTGGCCTCGTCTCAACCTATTCGCCGCAGACCCAGGCAAAGATAAATCGTTATGACCAGCTTAAACGAAAGAAGAAACGAACTCCCGCCGAAGAGAACGAGTTTCAAACCGTGATGGAATTTATGAAAACAGCGCGCCCAATCGGGGATTTTCCCGAACCAGGAAGCCTGGAAGAGAAAATTGACGCATATCTTGAGAAAACCCTTCGATGATCAGAATTCAACGCCCGGAAATGCCGGAAATTTTGCGCCGCAAATCTGCTCAATGGACTCGCAATCTTCTTACCGCAAATGACCGGGAACAGCAGCGCAGGGCAGAAAAAAAATATCAACACCGCCAAATTAAAGAATATCTGGTAAGGATGTTTCACGGAAAATGCGCTTATTGTGAAAGCAAAATCACCCATATCGATTACGGACATATCGAACACTATCGCCCCAAAGCGCATTTTCCGGAGTTGGCATTTGAATGGACGAATTTATTCCTGGCATGTGGTATTTGCAACGGAACGGCTCATAAGGGAGACCAATTCCCTGAATCAGCAGCAGGCGGTCCATTCGTAAATCCCTGCGAGGATGACCCGCAGGATCATTTTGATTTCCATTTTGATACCATAGCGAAGCTGGCCAGCGTTTATGGCCGAACTTCCCGGGGAGAGATAACGGAAAGAATTCTTGGTTTAAACCGGCCTGAGTTGAGAGCACGTCGCTCGAATTTTGTCAAAAAACTTTATGTGATATGGCATCAAGCCCAAAATGATCCGGAGGCAGAAGCCATTTTCAGAGAAGCACTGGAGGATAGCGCTGAATATGCTGCATTCGTTCGGCAGTTGGATCAACAACTTCGGAACAGAAACCCGCAGCAGCGGGTAGTTTGAAAAACACCTGGCCATAATTCTATGAAATCCCAACTCCCCAACCTTCTCTACGACAAATTCGCGGTTCTCGAATGCCTCAAGAAGGACGCCCACGCCGCGGTGTACCTGGCCGACCACGCGTATCTGGGCAAAAAAATCATTCTCAAAACCCTGAATACCGACAACCTACCCGATAGAACCATTTTGCAGCGTTTTCAGCGGGAAGCGCGCATCCTGGCGCAACTGGATCACCCTAACATCATCAAGGTGCTGGATTTTGGCGCCCACGGCCGCGATTTTTATATCTCATTCGAATATTTCGCCGGCAGCAATCTCCGGGAGGCGCTCCAAAAAAGGGAATTGAACACGGAGCAGAAACTGGCGTTGGCGAAACAACTTTTCCGGGGGCTGGCGGTCGCGCACAACAGCGGGGTAATCCACCGCGACCTGAAGCCGGAGAATATCCTGGTCAACGCCAATTACCATCTCAAGATCGCCGATTTTGGCCTGGCCCAGGCGGCGGGCGAGGAGCAGCTTACCCAGAAATCCTCTATCGTCGGCACCCCGGCCTACATGTCGCCGGAGCAAATTCGCGGGGAGAAACTTACCCCGCAAAGCGATCTGTTTTCCGCCGGCATCGTTGTATTCGAGCTTTTCGGGGGCAGGAATCCCTTTCTCGGTAAAGACGTGGCCGGAACCATCAACAATATATTGAAAGCAGAGCCGCTAAAGCAGGTGGAACAGTATTTTCAGGCTGACCCGCGGGATGGCGGGAGTTCAGCGGACGCTATTCCCGGCCTTTTGCAGGCATTGCTACAAAAAGATCGCCGGCAGCGCCCGGCATCCGCCGGGGAGGCTTTGAAACGCCTGGCCGGTATTCATCCGGAACACGGCTTACATATCGAGGATAGCTCTCCCCTGCCAACTGCCCCTGC
>WYBG01000539.1 GCA_011526015.1 Deltaproteobacteria bacterium
CGCCATTCGTGATTGCTGCGGGAAACCTGCTGCCCGGCCGGCCCGGTCTGCCAGACGCTCAGGAACCACACCCAGTCAAAACCCAACTTTGCCAGGCGCTGCAGTTCGGCGTCGGGAATGTCATCCAGGGTCGCTGCCCGCCCCAACTGGCGGGACAATTCCGTCAGCCAGACGCGGGTGTTGATCTGGAAAAGAGAAGGATAGCGGGGTAGTGCCATAGTGTTCATCCTCCTAATTCAAAATCCAAATTTCAGACCATTAAGATTTTACGATATCTTGAAACATGAATATTCGGATTGACATTTCGAATATTCATGTTATATTAAGCCATGATTCCCAGGCCAGACTACTTAAACAGCTTACGAACGGCGCTCCGGCGCTCACCGGTTACAGTACTCCTCGGACCGCGGCAATGCGGCAAAACCACGCTTGCCCGCTTGCTCGAAAAAGACAGCGCAGCAACATACTTCGATCTGGAATCCCGGCAGGATTTGGCTCGACTCCAGAATCCGGAATTAGCACTTTCCTCCACCGGTGATCTGGTTATCATCGATGAAATCCAACGTCTGCCGGTGCTATTCGATGTGCTGCGCGTTCTGGTGGATCGCGAGCCTGAAAAACGGCGATTCCTTATCCTGGGCAGCGCCTCGCCTGACATTGTGCGAAACGTTTCCGAGTCCCTGGCCGGTCGCGTTGAGTTTATTGACCTCGCCGGATTCAACCTCATGGAAGTCGGCCCTGACTCTGCAACCACGCTATGGCTAAAGGGAGGCTACCCGCGATCATTCCTCGCCACCAGAGACGCTGACAGTTTTGCCTGGCGGGAGGGATTCATCCGAACCTTCCTGGAAAGAGACATCCCGCAGCTTGGTATCTCAATCCCGGCCCCGGCCATGAGGCGCTTTTGGACCATGCTCGCTCATTTTCACGGGCAAATCTGGAACGCTTCCGAGCTTGCCCGGTCTATGGGAACCAGCGACAAAACCGCCCGAAATTACCTGGATATTCTCACCGGCACCTATATGGTTCGCCAGCTACAGCCCTGGTACCAGAACGTTGGCAAACGCCAGGTGAAAGCGCCAAAGATTTATTTGCGCGATACCGGGCTTCTTCACAACCTCCTTTCACTCCCCAATTATGAGGCGTTGAATTCCCATCCCAGGGTCGGGGCCTCCTGGGAAGGATTCGTAATGGAGCAACTGCTGCTGACCATACGACCGGGGGCCGCTTACTTTTGGGCGACCTACCAGGGAGCGGAGATCGATCTCTTTTTCATCCACCATGGGAAGCGCTTTGGGATCGAGATCAAATACAGCGAGAGCCCGAAAGCCACTCGCTCTGCCCAAATTGCTCTAAATGATCTCGGCCTCCAGCATCTGTGGCTCGTCCATCCCGGCAATCATACCTATCCGGTTGACGAAAAAATCAGCGCCCTCCCCTTAACCGCTATCGGGCAACTCCGCGAGCAGATTGAGCTATTCAGCCGGTAGCGGAGAGGCGAGGAACAGGCGGCGTTTAACATACCCTCCCTCTTATTGTAGAAATCAGAGTGGTTCTTACCAATTTCATATAATGATTCCTTTCAATTCATCAGATGTAGCACGTTGCGCATGACCGACCAGCGCGGTTCTTGCTCCGCGGCATTGCGGCCCAGAATCCAGTAGTCATAAAGTGCGGCAATGGCAAGGAAAGACCGCCGAGCCCGGTAATCAAAGAGACCATGATATAGGGGAGCACGGTCATCTGCAGCAGCAGAATAAAGGCGTCCCCGGGCATTTTTAGAAAAGCCACTTCTTCGCCGAAAAAGATTCCGGCCAGAATGCCCAGGCCCATCCCGATGAGAACTTTTGTGGATAAGCTCATAAACGCCTCCTTAATCCCTTCCCGCCGGTTCTCCGCCCACCAACTCTCTCACGAGCCGGGCGGCGAGTCGCCCGCGTTCGCTTTCCAGAAGTGTCTTGGCGTCGAGACGGCCAAAGTAGTCCAGGAGAAGAGCGACCAGGCCGGTCCACCCCGTCTGGTGGCTGGCCCCCAGCCCCGCTCCGTTGTCACCGTGGAAGTACTCATAAAACAGGATCAGGTCGCGCCAATGCGGATCTTCCTGGAATTTGGCTACCCCTCCGTAAACCGGCCGCCGTCCTTTGGCATTGCGCAGGAACGTGCCCGCCAGCCGGCGCGCGATCTCCTGCGCCACTTCGAACAACGTCAGGTACTGGCCGGAGCCGGTCGGGCACTGAACCTTGAATTCGTCGCCGTAAAAGCTGTAGAGGTTCAACAGCCCCCGGACGATCAGCACATTCACCGGCATCCACACCGGGCCCCGCCAGTTGGAGTTTCCGCCGAACATACCGGTATTCGACTCCGCCGGCAGGTACTGCACCTTATACTCCTCATGACCGACCCAAAACCTGAACGGATGATCCAGGTGATACCGCGAGAGAGAACGGATTCCGTGCGGCCCCAGAAACTCGTTCTCGTCGAGCAGGTAAGCGAGCACCCGCTCCAGCTTTTTCTTGTTGAGGATCGACAACAGCCGCCGTCCTTTGTATCCGATGAAACCCTGGTCGGTGGGGGCCACATGAGAAACTAATTCGGGGTGGCGTTTCCGGAACAGGGCGATCAGTTCCATCAGTTTCGGATATCGCGCCACGGCATCCTCCTCGAACACCGTGGAGGCGCACAGCGGCAGCAGCCCCACCAGCGAGCGCACTTTCAACCGCATGGCCTGGCCGTCGGGGAGCCGCAGCAGATCATAGAAAAACCCGTCCTCCTCATCCCACATCTCATCGTGATGTTCGCCGATGCGATCCATGGCATAGGAAATCCACATGAAATGCTGCACGAACTTGAATGCGACTTCTTCATACATGGCGTCGTATTCGGAGAGAATCAGGGCCATCTCCAACATGCACTGGCAGTAGAACGCCATCCAGGCGGTCCCGTCGGCCTGCTCCAGCGACCCGCCGGTGGGAAGCTGGGCGCTGCGGTCGAATACCCCGATGTTGTCCAGCCCCAGAAATCCCCCGGCGAAGACGTTGCGCCCGGAGGGGTCTTTCCGGTTCACCCACCAGTTGAAGTTCAGCATCAAGCCCTGGAACGAGCGCTCCAGGAAACGAAAGTCCGCCCGGCCCAGGGTCCGCTCCATTTTGTAGAGGTAGATCGTGGCCCAGGCGTGTACCGGGGGATTCACGTCGCTGAAGTTCCACTCGTAGGCAGGAATTTGCCCATTGGGGTGGAAATAGAGATTGCGCAGCATCAGCAGAAGCTGCTCCTTGGCGAAATCGAAATCCACCAGCGCCAGGGCGGTGGTGTGGAAAGCCAGGTCCCAGGCCGCATACCACGGGTATTCCCATTTGTCCGGCATGGAGATCACGTCGGCGTTGAGCATGTGGAACCATTCCGTGTTGCGCACGCCCTGCCGGGCGTTCTCAAGCAGCGGATGGCTCTTGTGCTCGCTCAGCCATTTCTCCAGATCGAAGTAGTAATACTGCTTGCTCCACAGCATTCCCGCCAGCGCCTGGCGGTGCACCCGGCGCTCGTCTTCGCTCAGCGATTGCGGCGTGATCCTTTGGTAGAATTCGTCCGCGTCTCCGATCCGGCTTTTGAATGTTCCCTCGAAGTCGCGAAAGGGGTCTTTCGCCGCGGCGGCTGTCAGCCGCAGGCGCACCGTTTTGCTCCCGCCGCCGGGCACTTCCAGCGCGTAGTGGGCCGCGGCCTTGGTCCCCACCGCGGCGGGATTCACCACCTCGCCCTGGCCGGAGATGATGCAGGCGTGGAAAGCATCTTTCACATAGGGAGAAGGGTTGGGCTGGCTCCAGAGACGCTGCGCATTGCTTTCATTTTCCGTGAACAGCAGCTCCGGCTCTCCATCGCAATACAGCCAGTAATCGCCCAGTTCATGGTGGGAGGCTTGAATGGCGCCCGGCCCCGCTTCGCGCAGCGAAGGCTTTCGATCATCCTCACCCCAGGACCAGGTGTTCCGGAACCACAACGTCGGCAGCACCCGCAGCCGGGCCTTTTCCTTCCCGCGATTGTGAACGGTGATACGGATGAGCAGGTCTTCCGGGCCTTCCTTGGCATACTCCACGAACACGTCAAAATAGCGGTCGTCGTCAAACACCCCCGTATCGAGCAGTTCGTACTCCATCTCCTCCCGCGAGCGTCTCCGGTTGCTCTCGATAAGGTCGCGGTAGGGAAACTCCCGCTGCGGATACTTGTAGAGATACTTCATGTAGGAGTGGGTAGGAGTGCTGTCGATGTAGAAGTAGTACTCCTTCACGTCCTCCCCATGGTTCGCTTCGCTGTTGGTCAGCCCGAACAGGCGCTCCTTCAGGATGGGGTCGCGCTCGTTCCACAGCGCCAGGGCAAAGCACAGCCGCTGTTTGTCATCGCAGATTCCCCCCAGCCCGTCCTCGCCCCAGCGGTAAGCCCGGGAGCGCGACTGGTCATGGGAGAAATAATCCCAGGCGTTGCCGTCCTCGCTGTAATCCTCGCGCACCGTGCCCCACTGCCTTTCGCTGAGGTAGGGTCCCCATTTCTTCCAGGGGATTCCCGCTTCCCGCGCGTCATTCAACCGTTTCTGTTCCTTTACATCGATGATCTTCTTCTCAGCCATGGTTCTTCTCCTTTTTTTTACAGGTTTTGTAATCCTTATAGCGAACTATATTTATAGTCTTTGTAACCGGGTGCAGTATAAATTGCACAAACGTATGGATCAATAGCCCC
>WYBG01000540.1 GCA_011526015.1 Deltaproteobacteria bacterium
CGCGTTCCCACCACCCCGATGCAGTGCGGCCAGGTTTCCGGCAGGCGGCCTTTGTAAAACAACGCCACCGGCGGCACCGCGGTTTTTTTCAGCAGCGGCGGATATTGTTCATCCCAAATGGTCAGGCAGTGAACCCCCTGCTTCTCCATCAATTCCAACTGTTGATCGGCTTGCGCCTCGTCGGCGCCGGATTTGATCTGCCGCGCCAGCTTCTCGTCGATGCCGTCGATCTTCATCAAGCGTTGCAAAGGCGCTTTCAGAAGCGCTTCGGCGGACTCAAAAACCCCCAACAGCCGGCGCACCCGCCCGGGGCCGAGCAGGGGGATGGTGAGGAGCAGTAAGATGTCTCTTAGGGTTGGGTTATGAGCCATTTGCGTTGATCTAACAATAGTGACTACGGTAACAAGAACATAGACACTACGTATTAATAGAGGTAACACATAAGAATAGTATTAACAATATATTGGGGAAAAGGTTCTGTGAATTACAAAAATAAATCACATAAATACAAAAAAATAATACCGGCATATTCAACCCTTTTGTGCGATGGCTTTTTGATGCCACTTCAGAAAACGCTGCATTGTACCATCTTCCAGCACCCTTGGAGCGCCAACCGGCAAACCAAGCTCACTGGCTACCCGTTCAGCAAGCTCTTTATGCGTGAACGGATATAACTGGTATTTGAGTATTAACGCGAATCCCCCTTTCTGTATCAATTCGTTTAACCATGTTACTGGTAACATGCGCACCACAAAAACAGGAATGATACCCAAATGCTTACACAACTCGATTTTGGTCCTGAATTCATCCTGGTCCATGTAACCAAGCTTATTTTTCACTTCCACTCCATACAATAATCCATCGCGTTCAAAAATGAAATCAAGATCATGGTTCGTCTTCGTCCAACTCGAATTCCTGAATTGTTTAACATTTCTTCCTTGCATAATAAACTGGTTACGAACAAAACCGTCCTGAACCAACATTTCACCGTAATAACCCAGTGCTTCACTAAAGGCTGGGTCAGCAAATTCTTCTACTAAGTTAACTACCTTAACGGCATCACGCTTATAATAACGGTAAGCCCTGTGCCACAAAAGTTTGATTCTTGTTCTGGTTCTAAGCTCCCTTTTTTCACTCCTGATAAGCCCTGTCTCAATGAGTTCACGAATTGCACGGTTAGTAATCCAATGAAAAAATTCGTCTTCATGGCAAATTTCAATCTGGCGGGAATAAAATACTCTCTCGTTGTTTTGCTCGAAATACCTCTCTAAGACTGCTCTTGCTCTTATTTGCGCTGGATCTGGCGGGCGTTCAGCCTCACCTTCCCAATCGTATGTGTCGTCCCAGTATTCTGACATCATTCGTTATCGTGCCAATTTCAGTAATTTATTTGTCAATTATCCTTATGATTTTATCTTCGCTGACAAATCTTTTTTTTCTTCCCTTTCCTACTCCGCCCGCTCCAATATTTCCCAAATTTGCCGCTTTAGCTCCCCCAATCCCTCCCCGGTCGCCGCGGAAATCGCCAGCGCCGGGTAGGAAAATTTGCGGCGCAGTTTTTTCAGCCAATCCGTCTCCTGCCAGATATCCTTTTTGGTGAGCACCACCAGGGCCGGTTTTTCCGCCAGCGCTGCTGAGTATTGTTTCAATTCCCGGCGCAGAATTTTGAAGGTCTCCGCGGGGTTATCCGTTTCCGGGTCGGTGGGATCGACCAGATAGACAATCACCCGGTTGCGCTCCACGTGCCGCAGGAATTGCAGCCCCAGCCCTTTCCCCTCGTGCGCGCCTTCGATCAACCCGGGAATATCCGCCATCACGAAGCTCTTCAACTCCTGGTACTGCACGATGCCCAAATTCGGCTGCAAGGTGGTAAAGGGATAGTCGGCGATTTTGGGCCGGGCGGCGGAGACGCTGGCCAACAGGGTGGATTTCCCGGCGTTGGGCTTGCCCACCAGCCCCACGTCGGCGATCAGCTTCAATTCTAAGATAACCTCGCGCTCCTCGCCCGGCTCGCCCACCTCCCATTCCCGGGGAGAGCGGTGGGTAGAAGTGGCAAACCTTGCGTTGCCCCGCCCCCCGTTTCCTCCCCGGGCGACCACAAAGCGTTCGCCGGGAGTAGTCAAATCGGCGAGAATTTCTTCGGTTTGTGCATCTTTCACCACCGTTCCCGCGGGAACCTGCAAGATGACGTCCTCCCCCTTGCGACCATGTTTGGTGCTGCCCATACCATGCTGCCCCCGGGGCGCGGCGTAATGGGGATGGTACTTATAATCGATCAAAGTTCGCAATTGCGGATTGACTTCCAGAATAATGCTGCCGCCCCGCCCGCCGTCGCCGCCGTCGGGGCCGCCCTTGGGGATGAATTTTTCCCGCCGGAAGCTTACGCAGCCGCTGCCGCCCTGCCCGGCCTTGAGGTGAATTTTGACGTAGTCTAAAAACATACCGGTTCGTTTCGTTGGTTAGAGTTGCACTTTATCTGTGCTCTCTGTGGCCTCTGTGGCAAAATGCGTAACATCAGTCATTAACCGAGAATTTTTCTTTCTTCGCTGCCGGATAAGGTTTACTCATTTTGGCAGTCTTAAACACCGGAGGCTCCAATGTACACCCTAAAGCAACGGCAATTTTGGATAGTTTGTGAATGCTCAAATTGGGTTTTCCATTCAAAATTTGGGTAATGTGCGCCCTGGAAACGCCTAACCGGGCAGCCAGTTCCGCATTGGAGATATGATTCCGGTTCATCCAGTGAGAAATTTGTTCGGTAATCTGCAACAGTAATTTCTCAGCTAATAAATCGGCATCTGCATCGGTGCGTTCAATTGTTTGTTGGAAATCTTTTTGTAAATTTTTGAAATTCATTTTGACTCCTTCGCGGGCGCAATTACCCACCCCTTAGCCTCCTCCCGGGAGGGGAAATTTCTGCAAAACGCAAATCAAGTTAAGTTATAAGTTAACAATTGGCAATAAATTATTTATTGATTTTCAACCAATGACCGCGAAGCGAAATGACGGCGAAGCCAAATGACCATGAAGGACAACTGAATGACAGCGAAGCAAAATGACGGCGAAGCCAAATGACCATAAATGACGCGCAGCGTTTAATATTCATCCCAGCTTTTGATCTGCAAATCTTCCAATTTCACCTGCGAAAGCGCTTCGGCAAAGCGCATGGCCAGCTCCCGGTTGGTAATCAGGGGCACGTTGTAATCCACCGCGGTGCGGCGGATGATGTGCCCGTTGGTGAGCTCCTCTTTGCGGTAATTTTTGGGAATATTGATCACCAGGTCGATTTTGCCTTCCTTGATGTAATCCACGGTGTTGGGCTGCTGCCGCTGGCCATGCTGCTTCTCCAACGGCCAGTGCAGAATTTCCGCCGGGATGTTGTTTTCCAGCAAGAAACCCGCGGTTCCGGCGGTGGCGTAAAATTGAATTCCTAAGTTCTTCAACAACCGGCAGCTTTCTAACATTTTGATCTTGGAGGCCAGGGAACCGGTGGAGAGCAGCACGGTTTTGATATTCAGGCGATAACCCACCGAAATCAGCGCCTTCAAAAACGCCTCGTTGAAATCGTTCCCTAAGCAGGCCACTTCCCCGGTGGAGGCCATCTCCACGCCCAACGAGGGGTCCGCACCCTCTAAGCGGGTGAAGGAAAAGTGCGGCGCTTTCACCCCCACGTAATCGTAATTGAACAGGGAAATCTCCGGTTTCTCCAGCGGCTCGTCCATAATCGCCCGGGTGGCCAGGTCGATGAAATTCACCCGCATGATCTTGGAAACGAAGGGAAAGCTGCGCGAAGCCCGCAGGTTGCACTCGATCACCTTCACCTCGTTTTTGCGGGCGATGTACTGGATGTTGAAAGGCCCGTTGATCTGCAAGGCCGCGGCAATTTTGCGGGAAATATTGCGCATTTGCCGCACCGTCTCGAAAAAAGTGCGCTGCGGCGGCAGCACCAGCGTGGCGTCCCCGGAGTGCACCCCGGCGTTTTCCACGTGCTCGGAGATGGCGTAAGCGATGATCTCCCCGTTTTGCGCCACCCCGTCGAACTCGATCTCTTTGGCGTTGTCCAAAAATTTGCTGATCACCGTGGGATGTTCCGGGGAAATCCGCACCGCTTTTTGCAGGTATTGCACCAGCTCCGAATCATTGGAGGCCACGGCCATGGCCGCGCCGCTGAGCACGTAAGAGGGGCGCACCAGCACCGGGTAACCCACCTCCCGGGCAAAAGTTTTCGCCTCTTCCAGGGTATTCAGCATCTTCCAGGGCGGCTGGTCGATGCCCAATTGATCCAGCAGGCCGGAAAATTTTTGGCGGTTTTCCGCCCGGTCGATGCTCTCCGGCGAGGTTCCCAGGATATTAATTCCCGCGCAGTGCAGCTTCAGGGCTAAGTTGTTGGGAACCTGCCCGCCCATGGAGACGATCACCCCCGCCGGTTTCAGCTTGCGGCAGATTTCCAGCACCGATTCTAAGGTGATCTCGTCGAAAAAGAGCTTATCGAATTCGTCATAATCGGTGCTGACCGTCTCGGGGTTGTAATTGAGCATCACGGTGTGGTAGCCCAGCTTGCGCAGCGCGTAGCCGGCGTTGACCGCGCACCAGTCGAATTCCACGGAGCTGCCGATGCGGTAGGCCCCGGAGCCGAGAATCAGCGCCGATTTCTCGTCTCCGCATTCGATGTCATCCTCGCTGCCGTTGTAGGAAAGATACAAATAGTTGGTCTGCGCCGGGTATTCCGCTCCCAGGGTGTCGATCTGGCGGATAAAGGGGTACAGCCCGGCCTGCTCGCGCAATTGGCGGATTTCCGATTCGCTTTTCCCGCTCGCCAGGGCGATTTGTTTGTCGGAGAAACCGGCCTGCTTGGCCTCCTGCAGAAGCGCGCCCGAAAGTGAATCGCCGCCGGCCTGCTCCAGGCATTTCTCGATCTCCACCACCCGGGCGATTTTGTGCAGGAACCATTTATCCACGTGGGAGAGGCGGTGAATATCCTCCACGGAATAACCGGATTGTAGCGCCGTGACGATGGCGAAGACGCGCTCCTCGGTCGGCTCCCTCAGCTCCCGCTCCAAATCCTCGAACTGGAATTCGCCGTTGTTGCCCACCAGCCCCTGCGCCCCGGTTTCCAACATGCGCAGCGCCTTCTGCAGCGCTTCTTCGAACTTGCGCCCGATGGCCATCACCTCGCCGACCGATTTCATGGCCGAGCCTAACCGCCGGGAGACCATACGGAACTTCTTCAAATCCCAGCGGGGAATTTTTACCACCACGTAATCCAGCGCCGGCTCGAAGAACGCTTTGGTGACTTTGGTGATGGAATTGGGCAGCTCGTGCAGCCCGTAGCCCAGCGCCAGCTTCGCCGCTACGAAGGCCAGGGGATACCCGGTGGCTTTGGAGGCCAGGGCGGAGCTGCGCGAGAGCCGGGCGTTGACTTCGATAATGCGATAATCTTCCGAGCGGGGATCCAGGGCGTATTGAATGTTGCACTCTCCTACGATTCCGAGATGGCGGATCACCCGGATGGCGACCTCTCGCAGCAAATGGTACTCCCGGTTGCTGAGGGTCTGGCTGGGCGCCACCACGATGCTCTCCCCGGTGTGGATGCCCATGGGGTCGAAATTTTCCATGTTGCAGACCGTGATGCAGTTATCGTAGCGGTCGCGCATCACCTCGTATTCGATCTCCTTCCAGCCCTCTAAGTACTCTTCCACCAAGATCTGGGCGGCGTGGGCGAGGGATTTTCCGGCCAGCTTGCGCACCTCCTCCTCGCTGCGGCACACCCCGGAGCCTAACCCCCCCAGGGCGTAAGCGATGCGGATAATCACCGGGTAGCCCAATTCCCCGGCGATCTCCACCGCCTCCTCCACGGATGAGGCGGCGCGGCTGCGGGCGGTTTTCGCGCCGATTTCCCGCAGCCGCTGTACGAAGCGGTCGCGGTCCTCGGTATCGATAATCGCGCTGACCGGGGTTCCTAACACCTGCACCCGGTGTTTCTCCAAAATCCCCCGGCGGTGCAGTTCCAGCCCGCAGTTCAGGGCGGTTTGCCCCCCGAAGCCGAGCAGGATGCCCCCGGGCTTCTCCTTTTCGAGCACTTTCTCCACGAAATGGGGATTCACCGGCAGAAAATAGACCTTATCGGCCAGGTGCTCGGAGGTCTGGATGGTGGCGATGTTGGGATTGATCAGGATGGTATAAACCCCTTCCTCCTTCAGCGCCTTGATGGCCTGGCTGCCGGAGTAATCGAACTCCCCCGCCTCGCCGATCTTCAAGGCGGAGCTGCCGAGGATGAGAACTTTCTGGATAAGCGGATTTTGCATAGGGTTGTTGCAGGTTAGTGAATGCCGCTAAGGCTGCAAGGCGTTGCAACTAAATTAATCCTTGCGGTAAATTCTGCGATTATGGCAATGCTCTCGGGCGGGGTAACTTTCCCGGCCATTTTACCCGCCCAATCTGATACCATATTTTTTGCCCCCTAACATAATTCCCAAACGATCAAAATAAAAGTATCCGCTGAACTATTTTTACGGCGGAAAAGGGAAGGTTTATCCCTTGGGGCCTTGCTAAAGTTTTTCAGAAAAGTAATTTCTACGGCAAAATAATTCCATGGCAAAATGATTCAAACCCTTACATCAAACATTATTTTGCCATTCAATCATTTTGCCTTTATCGCCAGGCTCACAGTAGCCGGCCTGAAGCATTACAAGC
>WYBG01000078.1 GCA_011526015.1 Deltaproteobacteria bacterium
CGTATTTCGTATTGCGTTCTCCGCCGCTATTTCGCTCCTGTAGAGCCGAACCCGCCGCGGGTTTTCCCGGCAAAATCCGGCGAATCCATTTCCTCCCACTCCACTTCCGGGAGAACATTTTTCTCGAAAATAATCTGGGCAATGCGGTTACCCTTCTCGATCACGAACGGTTGCTCTTTTTTAGGATCGGCGGGATTGTAGAGCCGCACCAGGGCGATTTTCAACTCGTCTTCCGCGCCGCAATAATCCTCGTCGATGATCCCCACGTCGTTGGCAAGGCAGATCCCGTTCTTCACCGCAAAGCCGCTGCGAATGTGCACTTTGAAGAAATACCCCCGCGGCGATTCGATGATCAATCCCGTGGGAACCAGCGCCACCTGGCCGGGCAGCAGTTCCACACGCGCTGCGGCGTACACGTCCAGCCCGGCAGACCGCGGGGTTTGGCGCTGCGGGAGGGGAAGGTCTTTGTATTGGCGGTAAACGCGGATTTGCATAGTGTTCCTCTGAAAATTTTCGATGATTGCCCGTTTCATAAAACGGTGTAAAAAAATTCAACCTGTAAAATTTCCTGTGATAGAAGTTTTGCCACAAACCGTAACGGTTCAGAGTTGAACATACATATACCGGTAGTGCTAGTTGATTTAAACCGCGAAAGTACGCGAATAAACGCAAATGACTATGGGATCGAGACCAGCCTAAATTAGCGTCCATTCGCGTCAATTCGAGGTTAGACCGAGTGCCCGTTATTAGAACTAGCACTACAGGTTACATATGGGAAAAAGTAGCTAAACCTTGTTCTTTTCCCAAGGGATGCCTTCGGCAGAAAACATAAGCAGGCGTTGGGCTCCCCGTCCGTAGAGGGCGCGAACCGCCAAAACCAGGGAAATAACTTCTTGCGAAATCCGTTTCACGTTCAAGCCTATTGCGCTGATGATAATTCGTACAGAACGGTCGCGTCCCTGAATTTGTGTAAATTCAAATTAAGGTGTCGGGCGCACTCGTGCCCAAAATTCAACTTCGGTACGCACCCGGGTTGCGAAGCTGAACTTCGCAACCGGAATTTACACAAGAATCCGGACTTGACCTTGATTTTTTTTTCGCAGGAGAAGGGGTGCGATGCGCTGCCTCGCTTACCTGCCTGACTCCTCCTCTAATTATCCCATAGCAAATTCGCACCCGGGTGGCTATATTCGAGCAATCGAAAACGACATGGATACCTTGCACCGGCCAACCCGCTTTACGGCAATTTCAAAACCCGGGAAACTGCGCGCCGGTAAAAAGGTAAAAGAAACGTTTTGATGCAAACGGAAGGGAAGCAGATGAAATTTCTTTGCAAAATCATATTGGTATTTATCACGCTGCTGGCAGCCCGGGCCTGGGCGGATTCCGCCGCCGGCGAGCAGCACGTTCAGGAAGCCTGGAATCGCTGGATGGAGAACGACCAGGCCGGGGTAGAGGAAAATTTTTTGGCGGCGCTGGCGGAAGATTCCACCAACACCCGCGCCCACCTGGGGCTGGCGTTCCTCTACAGCCTGCAACAAAAAGACGAAGCGGCCTGGGAGGCCTACCAACAGGCCCTTAGGTACGTGGATGACCCGTATCCCTATGTATTCGCGGCCTGGTCTTCCATCCGGCTCAGCAACGACAAGGACGGGCGCTACCCCGATGTGGCTGAATTCTGGGAAAAATTGAGTGAGAAGGCCGACCCCGCGGGGGTGCTCAAGGCGGTCGCCAACCAGTTTTTGGGAGAATATTACGAACGGCGCCGCGACCTGGCGCAATCCCGGCAACACTACCGGGCCATGAACGCCATCGAGGAGTGGACCGCCATCGGCCCGTTCGATAATATTTCCGCCTCCGGGTTCGACAAAGTATTTCCCCTGGAGAAGGAATATAACTTCGACAAAATCTATGACGGGAAAAACGGGGTACCCGCAAAGTGGTTCAGGATCGCGGAGGTGCGCCCGGATTGTTGGATCGACTTCCGGCGCTATTTTGCCTCCGAGCAGGCGGTATATTATGCCAACACGTTTGTGTATTCCCCCCGCAAGCAGGGGGCGCAAATCCGCATCGGCACTTCCGGCTCCCTGAAGGCGTTTTTGAACGATCAATTGGTCATCGAATATTTCGATGAGAACAATAATGACCTGGATACCTATATCGCGGAAACGGAGCTGCAAAAGGGCTGGAACCGGTTGCTGGTGAAGGTAGGGTATTCGGAGATCGACCGCTGCAACTTTATGGTGCGCATTACCGACGCCCGCGGCGAGCCGTTGCAAGGGCTGCAAATCTCTACCGCGAGCCATAGTTACTCCCGCAACCCCCGCGCCCCGGTAAAGAACATTCCCAATTTTGCGGAGAGCTATTTTCAGAAAAAAGTTGCCGAAAATCCCGCTCACCTGGAGAATTACCTCCTCCTGGCAGATTGCTATTTACGGAACGACAAGGCCATCGAAGGGGAGCGGGCGCTGCGCGAGGCCATCAAACGCGCCCCCAACT
Organism: Deltaproteobacteria bacterium; assembly: GCA_011526015.1. GTDB lineage: Bacteria > Calditrichota > Calditrichia > RBG-13-44-9 > J075 > JABWBP01. Next base: position 2,500 of record WYBG01000078.1, read on the forward strand.
GCGCCCTGCTCTATACCCGCCTCATCGAAGCCTACGCCCGGGGAGAGAAGTTCGACGACCTGGCCACCACTATCGAAAAGATTTATACCCTGGATAAAAACGTGCCCCAGGTGCTGGAGTATAAATTCCACCGTTATTTAGAAAATGAGCAGATCGATAAGGCGGAGGAAATGTTGCAGCGCCTGGAATCGCTGATACCGGGAACCCCGGAACTCTATCAAAACCATCTCGCTTTCTATTCCGCGAAACGCCAGGTGGAGAAAATCATCGAAACCGCCAAAACCGGCTACCAGCTTTTTCCCTTCGACTGGCAGTTGGCTTCCACCCAGGCGCTGATCTCCATCCAGACCTCGCGCACTTACGGCGAGGCGGTGGACATCTACCGGGATTTCCTCTCCCGCCAGTACCTGGCGGTGGCGCTTTCTACCCTGGCGGAAACGTATTTAAAAGCCTCGGCGGTGGATTTGTGGGAGCAAACCTATTCCAGGCTGATCGAGCTGGATTCCGCCGCCGCGGGGTACTATTTCAGTATGGGCAACACCTATTTTAGCTTGCAGCGCTACCCCGACGCGGAACGGTCTCTCCTCAAGGCCATCGAGGTCTGCCCCAACAGCTCCGAGTATTGGAGCAAGTTAGCTGAAATCTACCGCACCGGCGGTTCCCCGGAGAAGGCCCGCAGCGCTTACCGGGAGGCTTTGAAATACAACCCCGCCAATTACGATGCGCGGGAAAAACTGCGGGAGTTAGACGGGAAAGAACCGGTTTTCAGCCAATTCGAGAGCGTGAATATCGACAGCCTGGTTCGCAACGCCCCGGCGGCGGAACAGTATCCCGATAACGGCGCAGTGATTCTCCTGAACGATTTGAAGCGGGTGGTGTACCGCCAGGGCGCTTCGGAAACTTCGGAAGAATTCCTGGTGAAAGTTTTCAACAACCGCGGGATCGATGATTTCAAAGAGTACTGGATCAGTTACAACGGCTACACCGAGGGGTTGACGGTGGAGAAGGCGGTGGTGATCAAGCAGGACGGCGCGGAGATTGCCGCGGACGTGAACCGCAACCAGGTGGTGTTCAAATCCCTGGAAAAAGAGGATTTCATTTACCTGAAATGGCGGATCAAGAACTATTACACCGGCAAGCTGTCCAACCATTTCTGGGATCAGTTTTTCTTCAACGGGTTTTATCCCATTGAAGATATCCGCTATGCCCTGCTGGCACCGGAGGATTTCAAATTTCGTTATGCCGCCCAGAATATGCCCGGCGAGCCGGTAAAAACGAAAACCGGGGACGGAACCATCTATCGCTGGCGGCTGGCCGGCGAACCGGCGATAGTGTACGAATACGGTATGCCGCTCTTAGACGACGTGGGAAAAGTGCTCCACATTTCCAGCATCGAGGATTGGGAATACATGGTGGAGTGGTATTCCGATATTGCCAAAACCAAAACCCGCAGCTCTTTCGAGATCCAAGAGCAGGTGGAAAAGCTCTTTGCCGGAAAACCCCCCGCCAGCGCGGAGGAGAAGGTTCAAACCATTTATAATTTCATTACCGAGAATATCCGTTACAGCAGCGTGCCCTTCCGGCAGTCCGGATTGATTCCCCAGGAGGCGCGCGAGGTGCTGGTGACCCGCATCGGCGACTGCAAGGATATGGCCACCCTGTGCATCGCCATGTTAGAAGAGGTTGGGGTGGATGCCCACTACGTGCTGGTAAATACCCGCGACGAGGGCAGCAACCGCAACGCCCTGCCCTCCATCGCATTTAACCACTGTATCGCTGCGGTGGAAACCGGCCAGGGCATCCGCTACCTGGACCTCACCGCCAACAATTATCCCTATGGTTCCGCGCCGGATATGGATTTGCAGGGGTTTTCGCTGCTGATCAAACCCGGGGTGAAGGCGCCCGACTATCTCCACGAGGCGCAATTTTCCCCGCGCAACGTGTTCCGGGAAATGAAGCTCGATATTCAGGAAGATAACGGCGTGGAGGTGGAGAAAACCAACCTGAAAAGCGGCTCCCAGGCGGCCAGCCTGCGCCGCCATTACCGGGAGCAGGCCCGCGGGGCAATCGAAAAAAGCCTCCTGGAAACCCTCAGCGACGATTTTCCGGAGGTGCGGGTGCTCCACTTCCGGATCGACAACCTGGAGGAGGTCAACGCCCCGATCCGCTATTCCTATTCGTTCAGCGTGCCGGATCACGTCGCGGAAGTAGGCAGCTTCAAATTCTTGAAAATTCCCTGGAGCGAGCGCCTGGTCGCCGACAAAGCCTTATCGTATGAGGAGCGCCGTTTCCCCTACAACCTCTGGCCGGCCGCGGATACCCTGCGGGAAGAAGTGGAGATTTATCTGCCCCCCGGCTGCCAGCCGCTGGAATTGGGGGAAAATGTGCAGTTGAGCAGTCCTGTTGCGGACTATTCGTTGATTTTCTCCACAGAAGAAGGGGTCATCAGGGGGCGGCGGGAGATGGTTTACAAAAAAGCCGTGGTTTCCCCGGAGGAATACCGGGAATTCCGGGCCTTCTACAACCGGGCGCTGAAGGCAGACAACCGGCAGATTTTGCTGAGGGCAGCGAAGGGGGAATAGTGGCCAGGCCTGAGAGTCGGGCAGACCTGCCAGGTCTTTTAGCTGGGAGTGGATGAAAAAGTAATGCTCTGCATAGACCTGCAGGTCTACGGCAAATTAGCCCTTGTTCTCTATTTTGTAAGCATGTACTTTGGAAACGAATTTGTTCAACCGGAGGTAAACAGTCGATGGAAGGCATTCGCTATACCGTGGATGATCAAGGAAAGAAAACTGCGGTAATTATTGACCTGAAGATGTATGGAGACCTGTGGGAAGATTTTTATGATCGCTTGATCGCTCAATTGCGGGCGAATGAACCGCGAGAAACGCTGGAATCCGTGAAAAAGAACCTGCGCCGCCAGGGTAAAAATATCAAGTGAAGAACTCAACCCTTAATACCCAGACATGGAGGGTAAGTAAACATGAAGGTTAAAGTAATCATTCATCAAGCAGAAGAAGGCGGCTATTGGGCGGAAGTACCGGCAATTCCCGGCTGCGCAACCCAGGGAGACGATTTCGAGGAGCTTCTGAAGAATATTTATGAAGCGGTTGAAGCCTGTCTCATGGTGGATGTTTCCGATTATAAAGTATCTGATACCGATAAAATAATGGAAATTGCAATTTGAAAAGCATTTCCGGAAAAGATTTCGCGCGACTGTTAGAGAAAAAAGGGTGGCAATTAAGCCGAATTGAAGGCAGCCATCATGTTTACACAAAGCCGGGCAATCCCGCGCGAATCTCCATTCCTGTTCACGGAAATAAGCCCCTCAAAATTGGATTGCTCAAACATTTTATGAAAATCTCTGGCATCGCCGAAAGTGAATTATGATGATAATAACCCACCTTTGGAGCTATACATGAAACACCTTATGTTGGCCTTAATACTGTTTACACTGGCCCTTTCCGCCCAGCCCCCCTACCAGGAGGTGCAGGAGAAGAGCTTTTTCCGCAGCAAATACCCCCAGAAGTTTCCCCTGCTGTTCCGCCCCTACCCGGTGTACCAGGACGACGGCCGCTACTGCGTGTATTTCCCGGTGGAATTGCAGCACAAGTTCCTTCAATTCGTGCGGGAAGGGGAGCGCTATACTTCCACCACGGAAATCGACGTGAACATCATCCGCCAGGATACCGTGCTGGTCACCAACCGCGCCTGGCAAACCGTTGCGGAAACGGGGGGATTCGAATCTACCCTGAGCCGCTCGTTGTTTCACTTTACCATCGACAGCCTCTATCTTCCCCCGGGAGAATATGACGTCCTCTTGAAATACCGGGATTTAAACAGCGAGCAAAAATTAACCATCAAGCAGCGGCTGGTTTTGCCAAGAGTTGAGGATTACTATGCCTTCCCGCCGCTGTTCAGCCGCCCGGACGCCCTCCCGCAACAACAATTTTCATTTGTCGGCGGGGCCCCTTCCCCGAGGTTCGGGCATTGGGATTTCAATCGCGAACTGGGTTTTTTCCTGCAAACCTGGCGCAAAGACCCCTCCCTTCCCGGAAAAGTGCAGGTGGAATTGGTAAATGAACGCCGGGAAGAGACGGTTTATTCTTCCGGCATGGCATTGTCGAATGACCTGTCGATTGATTTTGTGCGGGTGGCAATTCCCCGGGAATTATTGATCGAGGGCGTTTATCGCCTGACCGTAACCTATCGTTTCGGAAATGCCATTACCCAGCATACCCTTCCGGTAACGGTAATCTGGTTCGACAGGCCCCTCAGCCTGTGGGACCCGGAGTTAGCCGTTTCCCCCCTGCAATATGTCCTGAGCGAAGAAGATTACCAGATTCTGACCAGCGGGGAAAGAGAAGCGCAGATGCAAAGATTGAGAGCCTATTGGAAGGAAAAAGACCCCACCCCGGAAACGCCTTACAATGAATTGCAGGCGGAATTTTACACCCGGGTGGATTCTACCCTCTCCCTGTTCAGCGAGGGGCACCTGTTGGGATGGAGGACCCCGCAAGGGCGGGTTTACATCCTCAATGGGCCGCCGCGGGAGATCGACGACCATAGCCTTGATCCGATCCCCAATCCTTATTTACGCTGGATCTATTACCAGGACGGGAAACGGGTGATCTATACTTTCAGGGCGGTGGACGGGCGCAGGGAGTATAAGCTAACCGACATGGCGGAGGAGACCCTTTAGATGGGCGCGAAAAAAATCAAAATCGGGGTGATCGGGGTCGGGCATTTGGGGCGGCTGCACGCCTTGCAGCTAAAGGAGGTTCCGGAAGCGGAATTCCTGGGCATCTTCGATATCGATGCCCAACGCGCTGCCGCGGTGGGCCGGGAATTGGGTATCCCTGTTTTTGAAAACTTCCCGGCCCTGCTGGAAGCGGCAGAGGCGCTCAACATCGTTACCCCCACTACCACCCACTTTGAATATGCCCGGCAGGCGCTCTCCGCCGGCCGCCATATCTTTATCGAAAAACCCATGACCGAGACTTTAGAACAGGCGGATGAGCTGATCCGCCTGGGCAAAGAAAAAAATCTGAAAATCCAGATCGGCCACATCGAACGCTTCAACCCCGCCATCCTGGCCCTGGAACCGCTGGAGATCGATCCCCTGTTCATCGAAGCGCATCGTATGGCTAACTTCAATCCCCGCGGCACCGACGTGGCGGTGGTGCTGGATTTGATGATCCACGACATTGACCTGATCCTCAGCTTTGTAAAAAGCCCGGTTGCGGAGCTGCACGCCAGCGGGGCGTCGATCATCTCCCACTCGGAAGACATCGCCAACTGCCGGATTCAATTCGAGAACGGGTGCGTGGCCAACGTTACCGCCAGCCGCATTTCCGCCCGAAAAATGCGCAAAATGCGCTTCTTTCAGCCGAATGCGTACATTTCCGTGGATTTCTTAGAGGGATTTTCGGAAATATACTACCTCGACCAGGGGGAATTTCAATTCGACGCCGCCAATCTGGCGTTTTCCCTGGGAGAGATTCAAAAAGGGGAAGAAAAAAGGCAAATCCGCTACACCCGGCTGGAGAAAAAAGACATCAATCCCTTGCGCTATGAATTGCAGTTGTTCTGCCGGGCGATTTTAGAGGATAACCCTCCCCGGGTGACCGCAGAAGACGGCCGCCGGGCGCTGCGCATCGCCGGGTTGATCCTGGAAAGCATCGACGAGCACACCGAGTTGGTAAAAAAACACTGGAAGCTCTAAAGGCGTATGTGCCATAACAGGGCGCTAAAAATAGCAGGGTCCCGGTTGGCCGGGACCCTGGCGTTTTTGGCAATATCATTTTTTGCAGTTCGTTTGATAGCTCGGTGAGAAACTTTTGAAAGCGGCACTCCGGGGCGAATTTATTGCCCGGAAGCGGAGAGAGTGTCCTGCGCAGCGTTTTCGAGGGTCTGGGCAGCAGCAGCGCTGTCCGGAGATGCAGCGGCGCTGTCTGCAGCCGCGGGTTTGGCAATATTCACCGGAACGAAGCCCGGCAGCGGTTCCAGCCGTTCCAGAATAAACAGTTTTTCACTCCTGATCAACTCCTCATAATCCAGCAAGCGCAGGATAGAGCGATAATTTTCGCGCTTAATCTGCAGCACGTGGCTGCTCTCCCGGTCGATCCATACCCGCAGAGGGGTCTGGCCCACCAGTTTATCATCGACAATGACATCGCAACTGTTGGGATCGGTGTTGACCTGCAACTCGATTTTTTTACCATTTTTAACCGGAACCGCTTGCCGGGAATCGGAAGCTTCCGCGACAGGTGGTCCTTCTGTGACAAAAGGCTCGTGGGAAACCGTAAAAAACAAATCCTTATCGGTCACGACTCCCCGCCAATCCTTGGGAATTTCGATGTTCAAAAGGGTGCGGCGATCGGGATAGACGCTTACCAGGTCTTTAGAGCGAATAGTGGTTCGTTCTTCCTTCCAACCGCCATACCAGTAATAAAAGCCCTTTACTTCATAATAGCCCGGTTGAAGTTTCATCTCGTAGATATAATTTGAAGTGGCATTATCGATTTCATTGTCGGGCCGAACCAGTTCGCCGTTGATATAAAGCTCGAAGCGATTTTTATAGCTGGAAGCAAAATCGGCAATATTGCGGATTTTTAGTACAAAATTGTCCGGGGTAACCGACTGCGGCAGCTCGACGGTTTTAAGAGGTTTTATTTTCGATGCGGCTTCATCACTTACCAATCCTTTATTGGCCCCACAGCCCAGGAGCCATAAGAGCATAAACATTGAGACCACATAAATCTTTAGCATTTAATCTCCTTTTCACTAATCCTTAAATTCTTTTTCACCAATCTTTAAAAAACTTTTTCAATGACCCATTGAACGCCCATAAACCAAACAAGTTCAAAAATTTTAATAAAGATACCACTGCCCCCCGGCAAAAACAAATTGTTTCATTAGCGGGATATTAATGCTGGATGACGCTTCGGGTAGTTCTTGCTGCGCTAATTCTTTTATGGCCGGGAAATGTAAAGATATGGAGAAAATGTGATGGAAAAAGATGGCCGGGCCGGAATTACTTCACGATTTCCCTGGTCTGCGGGCTGGTTCTTATATCGCCGCGCCCCGGCCGGCCAAATTTCTCAAAAAAATCCGATGATTTTCTTGCCCCAATTGATATATTAGCCCCGACGTTGCTAATAGACCCTGAGAATGCGAAAAGCCAAGCGCAATGCGCAGTGCGTAACAACCTATGCGCTCTAAGCCCCGCGAAAAACCAAACCCCGGAGGAATGCTATGGAAAAAATGGTCACCGCCCCTGCCCTGGCGCTGGAAAATATTCGCCAGATGATCATCGGCATCGATAAAAAAGTGCCCCTGTACGACGGCCGGCACGTTCAATATATCAATTTTGACAACGCCGCCAGCACTCCCATCCTGAAACCGGTGCTGGATAAAATCAACGAGTTCATGGGCTGGTACAGCAGCGTTCACCGCGGCACCGGCTTCAAATCGCAGATTTCTACCCTGATGCATGAGAAATCCCGGGAAATCGTGGCCCGCTTTGTGAACGTGGACCCGGAGGAGCATACCATCATCTTTGGGAAAAATGCTACTGAGGCGATCAACAAGCTGGCCCACCGGATTCTGCTCCAGCCCGATCAGGTGATCCTGTGCAGCAAAATGGAACACCACTCCAACGACCTGCCCTGGCGCTCCCGCAGCCGGGTAGTGCACGTGGATATCGACGACAAGGGCCGTTTGATCGAGGAAGACCTTATCGCCAACCTGGAAAAATACCGCGGCCGGGTAGCCTTGTTTGCCGTCACCGGCGCGTCCAACGTGACCGGATGGGTGAACGACGTGCACCGCCTGGCGGAAATCTGCCACGGCTACGGGGTGCAGATCATGGTGGACGCCGCCCAGTGGGTTCCCCACCGTAAGGTGGACATGCGCCCGCAGGACGATCCCGGCCACATCGACTTCCTGGCTTTTTCCGCGCACAAGATTTACGCGCCCATGGGCGCCGGGGTGCTGATCGGCGATAAAACCGCCTTTGGGCAGGGCGAGCCGGACATGGTAGGCGGCGGCACCGTGCATATCGTATCCTTAGACCACACCTACTGGGCGGACGTGCCGGAAAAAGAGGAAGCCGGCAGCCCCAACACCGTGGGCATTGTGGCGCTGGCCAAGGCCCTGCTGGTAATGGAGGAGCTGGGCATGGATAACATCGCCGCCCATGAAGCCCGCCTGACCACTTACATGCTCCGGCGTATGAAAGAAATTCCCCAGGCCTCTATTTACGGCGGCGAGGACCCCTACGACGTGGAAAACCGCATGGGGGTGATCTCCTTCAACGTGGAGGGGCTGCCCCACGAGCTGGTCGCGGCAATTTTGAACCACGAAGGGGGCATCGGGGTGCGCAACGGCTGTTTTTGCGCCCACCCGTACATCAAGTGCCTGTTACGAGTTTCGGAAGAAGACGCCCGGCTGCTGGAGGAGAATATCCTCAAGCACGACCGCACCACCATCCCCGGGGCGGTGCGGGCCAGCTTCGGCATCTATAACACCGAAGAGGAGATCGACGTGTTCATCGACGTGTTAAAGCGCATTGCCCGCCGGGAGTGGAAAGGGGAATACGAGCAGGATTTCCGCACCGGGGAGTATCATTTGAAAGGCTACAATCCGGATTATGGGGATTATTTCCGGCTTTAAGCGGCAAATAATATCTTACCATGCCGGTCTTCCGGCTGTTGCAGATTGACTAAAAAGCGGCTCCAGTCTGTCATTCCCGCATGTTTTAAGCGGGAATCTATGACTTTGTGGCCGTGGATTCCCGATAAAACTTGTGCCCGCATGTTTTAAGCCGGCAGTATTCGGGAATGACAATCTGCAACAACCCGTCTTCCGGGATTTTTAGCGGGAATCCACCTCCGCAAAGCCTCTACTTTGCAACTGTCACGCTGGACTTTCGTCTATACCACTGGTTTTTAAGTAGGGGTTTTTTAAGGTATTTTAGTTAATTTGAAGAGTGCAGAGAAGAACGCAGCGTCGGCGCTCTTCTCCACCGAATCCAAACCCGGAGGAACCATGGAGCGCCGTTCATTCGTCATCGGGATCATTCTGGTTGGCCTGGGAGCGTTGTTATTGGCCAGGAACTTTAACCTGATCAACATCTATTGGGAAGATTTGGAACAATACTGGCGGCTCTGGCCCTGGTTGCTGATGATCGGGGGGGCGCTGTTCTGGCTGGGCTGGGTGCAAAACCGCCAGGAAACCGGCTTGCTGATGCCGGGAACCACTCTGCTGGTCTATGGGCTGCTGTTCTGGTATTCCAGCGAATACGGCTGGTGGCAGATGGGGGATTATAACCTCTGGGCGTTCTTCCTTATCGGCCCCGGGCTGGGGTTTTTGATGATGTACCTGTTGGGGAGAAGAGACCGGGGGCATTTGATTCCTGCCGGCATTCTGCTGGGGTTGGGGATTATCTTTTTGGCCGGCTGGAACCGGATGGAAATCATCTGGCCGCTCATTTTGATCCTGATCGGGCTGCGCCTGGTGTGGAAACACTTTCAAAAACAACAGCAGACGCCCTGATCGAAGAATTCACTACCGTACACTTTTTGATATTGCTGCTAAGAGAGTGTCATTCCCGCATGTTCCCCGCTTAATACCTGCGGGGACAAGCTTTAGCGGGAATCCATATCTGCCAGGCCTCATGGATGCCCGGTTAAACTTGTGCCCGCATGTTTTAAGCGGGTAGCGTTCGGGCATGACAAATTCAGCGAAATTGTTCTATTTGAAAAAAGTGCACGGTAATGAATCGAAAAATAGGGACCTCGATGGAACCCTCATTTAATTTTTTTGGGATCATCAATACCCTGGGCGCGGTTCAGAGTATTTTGATTGCATTGGCGTTGTTCAGCATCAAAACCGGTAATCAGAGAGCGAATCGAATTTTGGGATTTTTTCTACTCTCACTCTCGGTTGTCATTTTTGATTTTGTTCTTTATGATACCCGGTTTTTTCTGGTTATGCCGCACTTGTATGGGATTGCAAATCCGTTCATTTTTCTGGTAGGGCCGCTTTTTTTGTACTATGCCAAATCCTTGACCAATCCGGATTTCCAATTCCGTCCAAAGGATTTTTGGCACTTCCTTCCCTTCCTCCTGTTTCTGTTGTTGAATTTACCGGGTTACTTTCGAAACGCGGATTTGAAACGCCGGGAATATCTTGAACAGGTCAGCCACAGTGAGGCGGCAATCGGTACCTATATCATTATTAGTATCATCAACCTGTTTATTTTTATCTATCTTATTGCGACCTTTAAAGTTTTGTGGAAAGCGGTGAAGCAAGGGGGAGAATCTCCCTTTAGGAACGCGACCCGCCATATCAAATGGCTGAAAAACTTACTGATTGCTTTTTTGGTAATTCAAACCCTTTCCACGGTATTCGACCTTTTACATTTGGAAGCGGAGAACTGGTCTCTTACTCCATTTTTGGTAACCATAGTCATTTATAGCATGAGTTACGTGGGAATTCGGCAATCGGAAATCTTTACCGGGCACAGCTTGCACAAAATGTTCAACAAATATGAAAAATCACCGCTAACGGATGAAATGGCAAAAAAAATCCTTGAAAAGTTAAACCATCTGGTGGAAAACGACAAAGTCTATGCCGATAGCACGCTCTCACTACCGAAGCTTGCCCAACGGTTGGCAATCTCTCCTTACCTTCTCTCTCAGGTATTGAATGAACGATTGAACCGCAATTTCTTCAATTTTATCAACGAAAAGCGGATAGAAGAAGCCCGGCGGAGGCTTTTAGACCCTGAAACCCAACAATACACCATATTGGAAATCGCCCATGAGGTCGGTTTCAATTCTATTTCCGCTTTCAACAGCGCGTTTCGGAAACATACCGCTATGTCTCCATCCGAATATAAAAAAAAGAACAACCTGCCAGGTTTATAAACTCAAATGCCTCGCCTATCGGCTAAGTAGATTTTATCCTTCTCGAATCCTAAATTGGACTCGCGTTTTGGCTAAACTAATTTCGGATATTTACTAAACCAGATTCAGGAGGATAAAATGAATCGAAAAAATCGTATCGCCGGGTGGATGCTCATCGGATGCTGCATCGCCTTCTTTTGGGTTGCATGCGACAAAAAATCCACCGACCCTGCTCCCAAAACCAATGAGGAGCTGCAAGAGCAGTTTCAGACCTTTCTGAACAACGTCGTAGCCAACGATAATGCCATTCACAGCGCGGTTTTGATGGTGGAAGCCCCGCTTCGTAACTTAAGCTGGAAAGGAGCCGCCGGCCTGGCGGACCCGGCCGCCAGCCTGCCGATGGATGCCGATGACCAGTTCCGCACCGCCAGTATCGGCAAAATGACCTGCGCCACCCTGGCTATGAAGTTAGTGGAAGCCGGGCAAATTGGGTTGGATGATTCGATTCATCTCTACCTGCCGGATAGCATTATGAACGGTCTGCACGTTTTTCAAGGGCAGGATTATAGCGAGCGGATCGCCATCCGCCAATTGCTGAACCATACCTCCGGCTTGGCGGATTACATCGAAGATGGGGACGTGAATGCCAACGGCTTACCGGACTTTTTGGAGTTGCTGATGGCCCAGCCCAATGAATTTTGGACCCCCGAAGAGACCATCGAATACAGCAAACAACACTTAACCCCTTTTTTCCCGCCCGGGCAGGGCTTTCATTACAGCGACACCAACTACCAACTGTTAGGGTTGATTTTGCAAAACGTGGCCGCCAAAGCCCTGAACGTGTTGTACCGCGAATCGCTATTCGATCCTTTGGGAATGAACCATACCTACATGGAATTTTACGATAATCCGCTTCCCGGTATTGCGGGGCGGGGTTTATCCCATATATATTTCGGCGATCTGGATTATACGAACTGGATCAGCGCTTCCGCAGACTGGGCCGGGGGAGGCCTGGTCAGCACAACCGGGGACCTGACCCGTTTTCTTCGCGCTTTCGTAAGCGATGGGATATTCCAAAATCCCCAAACCAAAGCGCAGATGATGAGCTGGGGATCCACCGGGATCACCGGGGTGTACTACGGATTCGGAATGATTCGGGTAAACTTCGATGAGCTTGGACTGCCCGGCATCGGTGATATTTATGGACACGATGGATTCCCGCAGTCTTTTATGTACTACTGGCCGGGACAAAACGTAACCATTACCGGCACCCTCAACCAGGCGGTTCCCGAGAAGTTCGACGCCCTGGCCGTGGTCGCAAGCGTCATCTTGCTTCTGCAAGATTGAAATTATTCTGCCTGAAACTTAAACCCCGGCTCCGGCGTTTTTCAGGCAATTTTACACCCGGCCCGGCATTCCCCGGGCGGAAAACAAGAACCGTGAGTTACATGGGAATTTTTATGCGCAAAAGTATTTTCTGTTTTTTGATGATGCTCTGGTTGGGGATGGCGGTTTCCCCGCTGCCGGCCCAGCCGGCGACCATCTCCGGGTTTGTGGCGGACAGCAGCAACGGGGAATTCCTCATCGGCGCGAACGTCTATTTCGAGAACCTCCAGACCGGCACTTCTACCACCCGGGAGGGTTACTACGTCATTCACCCCATCCCTACCGGGGAATACCAGCTGGTCTGCAATTACATAGGGTATAAGCCGTTCCGCCAGACCGTACGTGTAAAGGCGGGCGAAAAATTGTTCCTGAACATTGCCCTGGCGCCCCAGGCCATCAGCGGCACAGCGGTCGATGTCATCGCGGAAGCGACCTCCATCGATCGGGAAGTCAAGATCAGCCAGATTTCCCTCTCCGCCCGCGCCATTCAGCAAGCGCCCAAATTAGGCGAGGCGGATCTGTTCCGCACCATCCAGGCGCTGCCCGGGGTGGTGGCGGAATCGGATTTCAGCACCGGCCTGGTGGTGCGGGGCGGCAACACCGACCAGAACTTAGTGATGCTCGACGGTATCACGGTGTATAATCCTTCCCACCTGGGAGGCCTGTTTTCCAATTTCCTGTTGGACGCGGTGAAAGACGCCCGCTTCGTGAAGGGCGGTTTTCCGGCGGAATACGGCGGGCGGATGTCTTCGGTGCTGAACGTGATCAGCCGGGAAGGCAACCGCAAGGAATTTGCCGGCAGCGCCTCGGTGAGCATGTTGAGCAGCCATCTCAGCCTGGAGACCCCGGTGGGAAACGGCGCGTTGCTGCTGGCCGGGCGGCGTACCTATTTCGACCAGGCCATCAAACTGTTCAACGAGGAATTCCCCTATTATTTTTATGATTTCCAGGGAAGCTTCCACCAGGACCTCTCCCCTTACGACCGCCTGAGCATCAGCGGCTATTTCGGCAATGACGTGCTGGATTGGGATAAGATCAGTATCGATCTGCAGTGGGGCAACCGCACCCTCTCCGCTAACTGGCGGCACGTGTTTTCGCCGCAGTTGTTTTCCAATTTTATGGTCGCGGGGTCGCAGTTTGAAACCAACGTGGAATTCGGCGGCGAGGAAGGGGTGGACAGCAAAAACGACATTATAGATTATACCCTCAAGGGCGATCTCACCTACTTTTTCAATCCCCAAAACAGCCTCAAATTCGGTTTCGAGGCCAAAAAGCTGCTCTTTGAATACAAAAGCATTTACGACAACCGCACCTTGTTAGGAATCAAACAGACCCCCGTGGAAGGGGCGGCGTATCTCCAAAACGACCGCAAGTTGAGCGATCGCTGGCTGCTGAACGCCGGTTTGCGGATGAGCTACTTCTCCGCCGGCCGGGAAAAATTCTATTTGGAGCCGCGCTTAGCCCTGAAATACCGCATCGGGAACAAGGAATATCTCAATTTCGCGACCGGGATTTTCCGGCAGTTCATCTTCACGGTGCAGGATGAATACAATCCCAATATCACCAATGACTGGTTTTCCGTTGATAAGACCGTGCCGGCGGGCAACTCTCTGCACTTTATCTTAGGATATGAGAAAGAGTTGTGGAGCACCACCTTCGTCCAGGCGGAAGTATTTTACAAAACCCTGGACAATATGCTCACCTACCGGGAAACCCGCTCCGCGGTGGATGAATCGCTGGGAGAAGATATCCTGGTAAGTGACTTGTTCGTGCCCACGGACGGCTATTCTTACGGGGGCGAGCTTTTTCTGCACAAAAAATTCGGGCAGTTGAGCGGCTGGGTGGGGTACTCCATTAGCTGGTCGCGAAAACAGCTCGACGCCGCCCGCTATTACGCTTCCTTCGACCGGCGGCATAATTTGAACCTGCTGCTGAGCTACGAATTGGGAAAGAACTGGCGTTTCGGCAGCCGCTTCAACTACGGCAGCGGTTTTCCCTACACCCGCGCCCTGGGCAGCTACGAGGAGCGCGACGGCGGGGTGGTGGAGCGGCGGATTATCTATGACAGCCAGCGCAACCGCTTCCGTTACCCTGCTTACATTCGCTGGGATTTAGGATTCACCAAATCCTTCCGGATGTTCCGAATGCCCAGCGAGTTCGATATTCAGGTCGTGAATGCGCTCAACCGCGATAACGTGTTCTTTTACCAGTGGGATTTTGATGAGAACCCCGCTAAACGGGAAACAGTCACCATGCTGCCGATCATTCCGACGATCGGGCTAAAAGTGAACTTTTAAAATTGCAGATTTCGGATTGAAAAACTCTACAATCCGCAATCCCCAATCGAATAAGGGTGTTTGCAATGAGAAACTATCTAATCCTTTTAATCGCCGCCTTCGGGCTGATCGCCTGCGAAGAAACACTGGAGCCGGAATTCGAGCCGAAGTTGGTTGTGAATGCGGAGCTAAAGGCGGGGCGCGGAATCGATTCCGTGTTTATCAGTTGGACCGCGAAGATTACCGATCCCTACGATACGGAAGCGCAGCGGGCCAGCGGGGCAATCGTCAAAATCAACGGCGCGCAGTTGGCGGAGTACGGGGACGCCCCGGGGGTCTATTTTCTCGACGATCCCAACTTCATCGTGCAAAGCGGGCAGAGCTACGATCTGGAAGTGATCGCCGGGGAGGAACGGGCGACCTCTTCCACCACCGTTCCGGCGCCGTTCAGCTTCCTGGCCGAGGGGGTTCAGGAGGGCGATACGGTGCAATTCACGCCCGGCAGCAGCTGGTTTTCGCCGGCGTTTTTCACCCTCACCTGGTATAACTACCCCGGCGCGCCGGTGTACCGCATCGTTTCCGACGCGGACAGCGCCAATGAGCAGACCTACATCGAGGACGACCGCGACGAAGCCAACGTGTTCAAGGGGGATAAGGAAGACCGCACCGATCCGGCGATCTGGTGGGCCTCGGACAATTTTACCCGCATCAACTGGATGTTCTTCAATTATACCGGCTGGCACAACGTGGTAGTGTCGGCGATGGATGAGAATTACTACCGCTATCGCAGCGGGCTGAATTTCAGCCAGTTCAACGGGCAGAATTTCAACCAGATCATCCAGAACGGCTACGGGATTTTTTCCTCCTCCAGCAGCGATACGATCCGGGTATTTCTGGTGGAATGATGCTTTGCCTGATTTCAGATTGGGGATTGAAAAAATCCGAAGTCAGCAATGCGTATCTTTAGCCAGGAATATTTCAAACGAGGGTATGATCTTATGGGGACTGCAAACTCTATTACAATCTCAGTTGATCTTCTGAAAGCAATCGTTCAATTGATTGGGGGAAAAAGAATCCGTAGTGAATTCATCGAGGCCATCTTACGGAAATACCTGGCTGAAGAGCAAAGCAAACGAAGAAATGAAAACGATTTGAAGATATTAAATGCGAAATCGGACTATTTGAACGAAGAAGCGGAAGAGGTTCTTGATTACCAAGTCAAATTATGAAACGCGGCGAACTCTACCGGGTTTACAAAGGCTCTCCCCCAGATCCTAAAAAGTTTAGAATATTTGTTGTGGTAAGCCGTCAGATTCTTATTAGACCTTATTCATAGCTAAATATTTGATTTTTATGGAAAGATGAATAGCCCCGATCTTCAGATCGGGGACAGCAAATAAGTAAATCTATCCCCTTCCCCGGGGATTTATCCCCGATTGTTGCAC